>JALRFL010000256.1 GCA_023259875.1 Alphaproteobacteria bacterium | reverse complement strand
AAGAGGTAATCATCATGGCAACCGTCCTATTATCAACTGTTGGGGCTGGGATTGGCTCTGCCATTGGCGGTCAAGTGTTTGGCCTATCGATGGCGGCTGTCGGTCGTTTTGCAGGTGCCGCAATTGGTCAAACCAATGCGATCTGGGTTAATATCAACCTGAATGATCTTGGCATCTTTTGGCCAGTAATCAATCCCGTAACCTGGCAAGGTTGAAAACGGATTTAGCCGTGTGCCCAAGGCCAAAACCACATCCGCCTTAGCAATCAATTCCATCGCCGCACGTGACCCGTTATAACCAAGTGGGCCAACCCCAAGCTCATGATTACCTGGGAAACTGTCGTTATGCTGATAGCCCGAAGCCACAGGTGCATCCAGTTGTTCTGCCAGTTTTACAGTTTCAGGGATAGCCCCGCCAATGACCACGCCTGCGCCTGACAAAATAACCGGAAAAGAGGCGCTAGAAAGCAGTTTAGCCGCCTCGGCAATGGCCTCATCCCCACCTGATGGGCGTTCAAAACGCACAATCGGCGGCAACTCAATATCAATAACTTGTGTCCAGTAATCGCGCGGCATATTAATTTGCGCCGGTGCGCTAGAGCGATGCGCTTTTTCAATCACACGATTCAACACCTCTGCCACGCGCGAAGGATCGCGGACTTCTTCTTGATAGCAAACCATATCTTTAAACAACGCCATCTGCTCAACTTCTTGGAAGCCGCCCTGACCAATAGTCTTGTTTGCGGCTTGCGGCGTTACCAGCAATAGCGGCGTGTGATTCCAATAAGCGGTCTTAACCGCGGTGACGAAATTGGTAATACCGGGGCCATTTTGCGCAATACACATCGACATTTTCCCAGTCGCGCGCGTGTAACCATCGGCCATAATACCGCCGTTGCTTTCATGTGCGACATCCCAGAAAGTGATCCCAGCCTTAGGAAACAAATCAGAAATTGGCATAAAGGCTGAACCGATAATACCAAAAGCATGTTCAATTCCGTGCATTTGCAACACTTTTACAAAGGCTTCTTCTGTGGTCATTTTCATGGATCACTCCCTAACAATCAGGACAAAAAGGTTAAAAGACATATCATGCCTTAGTGTTATAAAATCTCACAAAATGATGATGCGCTAAGGCACAGCATTTTGTTCCTCAAGCCTATGCGCACCCCCAAACGCAATCATTTGGTTATCACGCAACAATACCATCTGGAATGTTTCTATCTATGATATATATCATTGGTCATGGCAACCTCAAATCCGTCACAATCTGTTCATGTTTTTATCACTGGCGTTTCTGCTGGTATTGGTCGCGCGCTGGCAGAAACCATGCTGACAGCAGGACATAAGGTATCTGGGGTGGCCCGGCGGCGGCATCTTCTTAAAGACATGGAAGACCGCTGGCCCAATTTCCTTGGTATTCCTGCGGATATTACCGATGCTGAGGCCATGACAGCCGCGATCACAGCCGCTGAAATGCGTTTTGGCGCGATAAATCAGGCTATTCTCAATGCAGGTGTTTATGAACCCCAAACAGATTTGCAGATTGATCCAGCGCAGTTTCGTCAGCAGATGGATATTAATTACATGGGTCAAGTGCATGCCTTAGCCGCGCTTTTGCCGGGGATGGAACAGCGCCATAACGGGCATATTGTGATCATGGCCTCGGTAGCAGGTTGGCGTGGACTTCCGCTTGCCGCCTCATATGCCCCTACCAAAGCCGCGAGCATTGCTCTGGCAGAATCCTTGCGGTTTTTCTGCCACCAGAAAGGTATCAAAATGCAAGTTGCCTGCCCCGGTTTTGTGAAAACAGAGGCGACAGCAAAAAACACCTTTGCCATGCCAATGATCATGACGCCAGAAGACGCGGCAAACGCCCTGATCAAAGGGATGCGAAGCCAGCGGTTTTTGATCAGTTTTCCCTTTCGCTTTCAACTGATGATGAAAATCCTTCGCCTGATCCCCTATCGGTGGTATTTCTGGCTGACTGGGCGCATGACGGGATATCAGCAATGACAGCATCAACACCCCCAAATCACCCAAATGACCAAAATGACTTAGATCGTTACCGCAAAGCCTTTGAAGGGTTGACCCCTGATACCTTGGATGATCTGACCCATCTGGTTGCAGAGAATGTGGTATTTAGCGATCCTTTTAACCATGTGACCGGTCGTGATCAGTTTCGCCACATCTTTGCCCATATGTTTGCATCGTTAGCTCCAGTAAGGTTTGTACT
>JALRFL010000231.1 GCA_023259875.1 Alphaproteobacteria bacterium | reverse complement strand
AGCCACGGTCACGGGCCCAGCAAAAGCCAAAGGGCAAAAGGCCAAAGACAATGCCCAAGCCTCGCTTTGCGTTGATCTGGATTGCGGTATCAAGGGGCTGAATATCTTCTCGCAGTCTTCGTTTAAGAAAGGCGCGCAGATCAATGTCATGATCAGGCCAGAGCGGATTCAGATCAATCCCATGTCGGGTGGGCGCGGTAAGGCCAATGCGATTGCTGGCACGGTCAAAAGCATTTCTTATCTTGGCACAGATACCCAAGTGCAATTGATGCTGGAAGATGGTGAAAGCCTGTTGGCAAGGTTACAGAATACGATTGATGCCACCTCTAGTTTTGCGGTTGGTCAAAAGGTGAGTATCACCATTCCTGACATTGCGATAAGGGCATTGTCAGAATAATGGCAGGCTGGATCACCAAAGGCGGCCATGGCGCCCAAACCTCAATCGTGGATGGCAAACAGCATATATTGTTGATGCCGGCGTGGGTCGTGATTGGTATTTTGCTGGTCATTCCTGTTCTGGTAATGCTGATTTACTCTTTTCTCACCCAAGATTTCAGAGGTGGCGTGATATGGGAGTTCACGCTTGAGGCATATGATCAGTTTTTTATTGATCGTGGACTTTTTGGTGATGACCCCCCTCGCATTGAATGGACTTATATTGGTATTTTCTGGCGGTCATTTTTGCAGGCGCTTTTTGCGATGGTGTTCTGCTTTCTGATTGGCTTTCCAACGGCTTATTTCATTGCTACTCGCGCCCCGAAATCGCGGTCATTCTGGTTGTTTCTCATTACCATTCCTTATTGGGTTAATCTGTTGATCAGGACGGTTTCGATGAAATTTTTGATCCGTGATACTGGCCCTCTTAACAATTGGCTGATGTCATGGGGGGTGATTGATGATCCGATCAGCATGATCAACACCAATTTCGCTATTCAATTAGGCCTGTTTTATTCTTATCTGCCTTTCATGGTATTACCGATTTATGCCTCTATCGAACGCTATAATTTTGCCTTATCAGAAGCGGCGGCGGATCTTTATTCCAACCGCTGGACAACGCTGTTTAAGGTGGTGATCCCTGCGGTCAAACCCGGCATTATTGCTGGTTGTATTCTTGTCTTTATTCCTAGCCTTGGGGCCTTTCTTGCGCCTGATCTGTTGGGCGGGGCAAAGAATTTCATGATTGGCTCATTGGTCGAAGAACAGTTCAAAGGCCAGTCGGGTGACTGGCCGTTTGGGGCGGCGGTATCCATGATCCTTCTGACCATTATTATGATCATTCTTTTGTTTTATGCCCGTGCCCAAAGTCGGGACAACACAGGGGGACATTAAGATGGCAAAACCCTCACAGCGAATCAGTTGGTATCCCGGTTTCAGGGAAATGGCTTGGCTTTGTCTTATCATTCTTTATGCGCCCCTGATTATTGTGACGATCTATTCGTTTAACAACTCGCCATCCATCACCATATGGAAAGGGTTTAGCTTCGTCTGGTATAATGAGGTGTTTTTCGGTCCAGAAGCCGCAAAGTTCAAACAAGCCACTATCAATTCGCTCACCATTGCCATTTTAGCAGCGGTGACCTCAACGGTGATTGCTACCCTATCCGCGCTGGCGATGATAAGGGGGCGCGCTTTTCGGGGACAGGCCGTTACCTTTGGCTTGATCAATTTACCACTCATGGTGCCAGAAATTGTGACCGCCGTGGCGACCCTGATCTTTTTTGCCTCCATCGGATTTGAAAGGGGTCTGTTGAGCATTCTGCTTGCCCATATTGTGTTTTGTATTCCTTTTGCGTATTTGCCTATTGCCGCTCGTCTGCAAGGGATTTCCAGTGTTTATGAACAAGCGGCGCGCGATCTTTACGCCACGCCCGGTCAAACCTTTCGCTTGATTCTCTTTCCGATGATGTTGCCTGGAATTTTATCTGGCTTTTTGCTCGCCTTTATCATTTCACTAGATGATTTCATTATCACCAATTTTGTGAAAGGGGCGGGGGTGGAAACCCTGCCTACCGCTATTTTTGGTGCCGTGAAACAGGGGATTAAGCCAAATATTATGGCGATTTCAACGCTTATGCTGGCGGCTTCTATTCTGCTGGTATCTATTTCCTATTTGATTAGCCGCATGGGCAATAACCGCGATTAAAGTGAACTTGCCTGCAAAAGACATTGATTAGATGCTTTCTAATCAATGCTTAATTAAATTTTCTTTTTTCAAATCTCACATTCAGATAAGGTAATACCTGAAGATGGTGCCAATGATTGATCTGGCATCCAAAAAAATGGAAAAACATGGAGGAAGTAATGCGTAAAATTACAATGACACTTGGGGCGGCGGCATTAGCTATGTCCTTTGCTCAATCTGCAGCAGCAGAAAAACTGACCGTCTATCATTGGTTTGAATATATTCCACAAGAATTGCTGAATGAATTTACCGCCGAAACAGGCATCGAAGTGGTCATGGATACCTATGATTCTAACGAGGCTTTGTTTGCTAATCTGAAAGCTGGTGGACTAGGTAGTTATGATGTTGCTGTGCCTGGGGACTATATGGTCAAAATCATGAATGATGAAGGTATGCTGGATACCTTCTCTCCATCAGAATTGAAAAACTTTGGCAACATTATGGACCAATGGGTGAATGTTGATTTTGATATGGGGCGCAAAAGCTCTATTCCCTATCAGTGGGGTTCAACCAGTTTTATGGTAGATCGCAATGTCTATTCTGGTGATATCCGCACCACAGATATTATCTTCAATCCGCCAAGCGAGTTAAAAGGCAAAATCAATATCCTTGATACCGCTGGGGAAACTTTGGCTTTTGCCTCACTTCATATGGGTTTCCCACAATGTTCTAATGACCGTGCTCAATTGAAAGAGCTTAGCAAGATGCTAGAAACCGCAAAGGCGGATTGGGCGTCTTTCAATTCTGATGGCGCTAAGGATGTGTTGGCTTCTGGTGATGCCGCCGCAGGCATGATCTGGAACGGGTTTGGTGCCAAAGCGAGAGCCGAACGTGGAAGCCTAGAATACTCTTATCCTGATCAAGGTTACATTGTATGGATGGATAATGTGGTGTTGTTGAAAGATGCCCCAAACCGCGACGCCGCGTTGAAGTTCATGGATTTCTTGCTTGAGCCAGAAAACGCCGCCGCCGTGACCAACTACGCGCGTTATACCGCAGGCGTTAAAGGCGTTGAGGCTTACCTTGATCCAGAATTGGTAACCTCACCTGAAAACAATCCCCCTGCTGATGCTCCTGCAGGAACCTTCATTGAGGTTTGTGCCCCAGAAACACAAGCGCTTTATGATGCCATCTGGACACAACTGAAAAAATAATTTTTAGGAAGGCTCTGGCAACGGAGCCTTCCTCACCCTTATCGGGGTTCGTATGACAAAAGAGTTTCCTTTTATGTCCGCTGTTGAAATCAAAGCTGGTATCACCGATGCCAGTCTTGATCCTGTTTCACTCATTAACCAATGCCTAAAGCGATGTGAAGAGGTTCAAGCAAAATATAACCCCTTTACCGCGATTTATCATGATGATGCGCTAGTCCAAGCTGAGGCCGTAAAAGCGCGCCTCCATTCTGGTGCCAAGCCGCGTCTGATGGAAGGCATCCCCATTGCCATCAAAGAGTTCACCCCCATAAAAGGCAAGCGCACAACGCGCGGGTCAGCCGCGCTTGAACATCATGTCGCTGACCACCAGCCGGTGTTGGTGCAAAGGCTGATAGAGGCCGGCGCAATCATTGTTGCCCGAACCACCACGCCAGAGTTTGCCCATTCCAGTTTCACGCGCTCACCCTTATTTGGGCATACCCGAAATCCGTTTGACCCTGAGCGATCTAGTGGGGGGTCTTCGGGCGGCGCAGGGGTTGCCGTCGCCACGGGATGCGTTCCCATTGCCGAGGGCACAGATATGGGCGGCTCGGTTCGTATTCCGGCTGCTTTTTGCGGTGTCTTGGGGTTAAAGCCTAGCCTAGGCCGTATCCCCATGGATATTCTATCCACGGTGTTTGATACCATTTCCCATTTTGGGCCATTGGCACGAAGCATGGATGATCTGACCCTCTTTATGCAAGCGGTTGAAGGGCCAAGTGACGCCGATATTTTAAGCCAAATGACCCCTTTACCACTTGGGGATAAAGCCGATGCCAAAGGGCTTCGCGTCGCCGCAAGTGTGGATTTGGGATGCTTTCATGTTGATCCAGAAATTGCCCAAAACTTTCAGACGAGTCTTGATGCGCTAGCAGAGGCCGGCGCCATCATCACGCCTGTTAAAATCGGCTTTACCCCTGCCATGGTAGATGCGTGGTATGATTATTGGTGCGTATATCTGGCGGCGGCGGTTGAAGATTTGCTGGATGACCACCGTCAAAAGATGGACCCTGATTTTCTGGAATTGGTGGATCGCGGCCTAGGGATGAATGCCGTGACCTTTCGCCGGCTTGATGAGATTCGCACCCAGCAATGGCACGCTTTTCTGGCGGCAATGACAGGGCAAGACCTGTTGGCCTGCCCGACCATGGCTTTACCGCCGCCGCCATTAACAGAAAAAGAAGCAAATTATACCAGTGTCGGTGCTGATGGAAAACTGCATGGTCTGGATATGACCTGTCTTTTTAATTCCATTGGCCAATGCCCTGCGCTAAGCGTGCCAAACGGCATGACGGCGGCAGGATTGCCAACCGCCATTCAACTGGTGGGGCGTCGATTTGATGATGCCACACCATTACGCGCCGCGCGTGTTTTAGAACAGCTCCACCCTTGGTTGCCTAGCCTTGAGAAACTTAACGCAACAGTGATCGATGCGTAATTAATCATCACAGATGTTTGAGGGAAATCATGCCACTTGATCCAGAGAATAAAGCAAAAAGTCGTTATGATATTTTGTTTGAACCTATGCCCATTGGCCCTGTGGTCGCAAAAAACCGGTTTTATCAAGTGCCGCATTGCAATGGTGGCGGCTATCGCGACCCTTCGGCGGTGGCGGAAATGCGCCGGGTTAAAGCCGAAGGCGGCTGGGGCGTGGTCTTTACTGAACAAGTAGAAATTCACCAGACCAGTGAAATTGCGCCATTTATCGAATTGCGGCTGTGGGAAGATAAAGATATGCCCATGCTGGCAAAAATGGCTGATGCTATCCATAGCTATGATGCCTTGGCAGGGATTGAATTGGCATATTCAGGGATAAATGGGCCAAACCTTTACACCAAAGAGGTACCCTTAGCCGCAACTGGCGGGCCTATTCTGACCTTTACCTCTGATCCTGTGAACGCCCGATCCCTAGACAAATCCGAAATCCGTGATGTGCGGCGGTGGTATGTTAACGCGGCGAAACGGTCACGAGATTGCGGTTATGATCTGGTCTGTCTTTATGGCGCGCATGGTTTTGGGATCATTCAGCATTTCCTTTCGCGCACAACAAACAAACGCAATGATGAATATGGCGGTAGTCTGGAAAACCGAAGCCGGTTCATGCGCGAGGTGGTGGAAGATATCCGCGAGGCGGTAGGCGATACCATGGGCATTACCATTCGGCTTTCTTTGGATGAAGCCTTTGATGAGCTCAGCTTTTCCAACAGCGAGGTGCGCGAATGTATTGATATGCACGGGGATTTGCCTGATCTCTGGGATTTGGCGCATGGCACATGGGAAAACTGCTCTGCGACCTCACGCTTCAAGGATGAAGGCGCACAAGAAGACCTGATAAGGGGCATCAAAGACCTGACCAGCAAACCCGTGGTCGGAGTTGGGCGATTTACCTCACCTGATGCTATGGTGCGCCAAATTAAATCCGGCGTGCTGGATTTTATCGGCGCGGCTCGCCCCTCCATCGCTGATCCCTTTTTGCCGAAAAAAGTGGCCGAAGACCGGATTGAGGATATCCGCGAATGCATCGGCTGTAACATTTGCGTCACTGGTGATTTCACCATGTCGATCTCACGCTGCACCCAAAACCCTAGCTTTATGGAAGAATGGCGCAAAGGATGGCACCCTGAAAATAAACCGCCCAAAGGGGATAGCCAATCGGTGCTAATTATCGGCTCTGGCCCTGCTGGTCTTGAAGCGGCGCGTATGCTTGGGGGCCGAGGCTATGAGGTGGCCTTAGCCGAAGCAAGCGCTGATCTTGGTGGACGAGTAGCCAAAGAACGGCTGTTACCTAATCTGGCGGCGTGGGGGCGAGTCATGGATTATCGGCTAGGCCAGATCGAACCATTGGCCAATGTTTCCATTTACCGAGAAAGCGCATTGAGCGCCGAAGATGTGCTGAGCTTTGGGTTTGAACATGTCTGTGTTGCCACTGGCTCACATTGGCGGCGTGATGGCACCGCAAGGGCAAGACTGATACCCCTTGATATCGATAAGGATATGCCACTTTTTACCCCTGATGATATCATGGCAGGTAAAATGCCCGACGGCCATGTCGTGATCTATGATGATGATCATTATTATATGGGCGGAATTCTGGCCGAAAAACTCCATCAAGCCGGATGCCAAGTCACCTTAATCACCCCAGCCGCCAAAGTGTCGGAATGGACAGTGAACACATTGGAACAAGAAAAAATCCAACAGCGTGTGATGGAAATGGGCATCACTATAATGACTTCTCACGCGCTTAACGCCGTGAAAAGGGATCATGTTGTGACGGCTTGTGCCTATACTGGCCAAGAAAAGGAATATCGCGCTGATGCGGTGCTGATGGTAACCGCCCGAGATGGCGAAACCAGATTATGGGATGATCTGAAACAGCGGCAAGACGAATGGCAAGACGCAGGCATTTCTTCAGTTAAACTGATCGGCGATGCCGCCGCGCCGGCACCGATTGCTTGGGCCACTTATGCTGGTCATCGTTATGCGATGGAAATGGACACGCCTTCTGATAAAGGGGATGATCCTGTGTTTCGCCGTGAGGTTGCCCAACTTGATAACAGCTAGCATGATCACAGCCAAAGGATAGGGAAAGGGATCAATCATGGATATTATCTATACCGATAAACACCGACTTCGGGCGGCTAAAACAGAGCTCTATGGTGGGGAATTGGTACCGCCCTTTGAATGTCCGGAACGCATGGATTATATCCTTGAGGCGATTGCAGACAAATCCCTTGGCCCCATCATAGGGCCTGATGAAAACCCTAAATTAGGGGCAAATGCGATTGCCGCCATTCATGATGCTGGCTATTTGGCGTTTCTTGATACGGCGTGGGAAGAATGGGAAGCCGAAGGCATGAAAGGGGAAATGATCCCCACAGTGTGGCCATCGCGGTCTATGCCATCACCGCATATTCCCAATTTTATTGAAGGCAAATTGGGCTATTATGCCTTGTCTTGCGAAACCTCTATCGCCAAGAACACGATTGAGGCAGTTTATGCCTCTGCACAGGTAGCGCTTACTGGCGCAGAGATGATTGCCTCTGGCAAAAACCAATTGGCGTTCTCGCTTTGTCGTCCGCCCGGGCATCACGCCTCACGCGATCAGTTTGGCGGATATTGTTTTATCAATAACGCGGCTATCGCGGCGCAACATATGCGTGATCAAGGCGCAAAACGCGTGGCTATTTTGGATGTTGATTTTCATCACGGCAATGGCACACAGGCCATTTTCTATGATCGGGATGATGTATTGTTTTTATCCCTGCACGGTGACCCTAATGATGCTTTCCCCCATTTCCTAGGGCATAAATCCGAAACGGGGCAAGGCGCAGGTGATGGCTTTAACTTGAATTATCCCATGCCGCCGAATACCCCTTATTCGACTTGGGGCGAGGCGTTGGATCATGCCATTTCTGCCATCAGGGATTATGCCCCTGACAGTTTGGTGGTATCTTTTGGCGCGGATACATTTGAAAATGATCCCATCAGTTTCTTTAAGCTGAAAACGGCGGATTATATTGATATGGGTAAGCGGATCACGGCGTTAGGCTTGCCCACCCTGATCGTGATGGAAGGCGGATATGCGGTGCGTGATATTGGCACGAACACCGTTAACTTTCTTATCGGCATGGAGCATCGGTCATGACCCGTATTGCCATCACGCAAATGGAATGTGGATGGGATAGCGCCGCCAATCTGGATCGCGCCGAAGAACTGGTGCGTGAGGCCGCCGCAAAAGGCGCAAACATCATTCTGTTGCAAGAGCTGTTTGCCAATGTGTATTTCTGCCCTGAACAGAAAAAAGACTATTTCACCTATGCCCATGCGGCGGATGACCATCCCTTTTTAGGACGATTTAGTGCATTGGCTAAAGAATTGGGGGTAGTCTGTCCCATCAGCTTTTTTGAAAAAAACCAAAACGCCTATTTCAATTCGGTCATGATGATTGACGCGGATGGGACACCAATGGGGCTTTACCGAAAGACCCATTTGCCCCAAGGCCCTGGTTATGAAGAAAAGTTTTATTTTAATCCCGGTGATCTAGGCTTTCGGGTTTGGGATACGGCCTTTGGCAAGATTGGTGTCGCGATTTGTTGGGACCAATGGTTTCCCGAAGCGGCAAGGATCATGGCCTTACAAGGGGCAGATATTCTGCTTTATCCGACGGCGATTGGCTCAGAGCCGAATGATCCGTCACTGGATTCCAGTGGTCATTGGCAACGCACCATGCAAGGGCACGCCGCCGCCAATATGGTCACACTGGCGGCTAGCAACCGTATCGGCAAAGAGACGGTTGGAGGTATTGACATGCATTTCTACGGGCAATCCTTTATCGCTGATCATACCGGAAAGATGATCGCAGAATGTAAAGATCACGCCAATATTATTGCCACGGCCGATGTGGATATCGAAGCCATGCGTCTTGACAGGGCCAGTTGGGGATTGTTCCGTGATCGGCGGCCTGAATGCTATCAGGGCATTCTGTCTTTATCGTAATTGTTGGCTTAGACTCGACCAACCACTTTACGCTTAGCCCCGGCTTTTTCTGCCATCACACAAATCCAGTCATGGGCAATATTTGCTGCCGCCATGGCGGTAATATCCGCATGATCATAAGCAGGCGAAACCTCAACCAAATCCATGCCTATCATATTAAGGGGGGTCAAGCCGCGCACCAATTCCAAGGCTTGCCAAGTGGCTAATCCACCCGGAACGGGTGTTCCTGTACCGGGGGCAAAAGCGGGGTCAAGGCAATCAATATCAAAACTGATATAAGCCGGATGATCCCCTACCCTTTCCATGATCGCCTCAAGCGTCGCTGGAATGCCATTACGGTGAACCCAAGGACTGGTCAAGATTTCTATCCCATGGGCGGAATCGTTCCAAGACCGCAGACCCACCTGAATAGAGCGCGAAGGGTCAATGACACCTTCGTTTAGCCCTTGTAAAAACATAGAGCCATGATTGAGATGTGAGCCGCCATCTTCCCAAGTATCGGAATGAGCGTCAAATTGCACCAATGCCACCGGCCCATGTTTTTCGGCATGCGCGCGGATCAAGGGCAGTGCCACAAAATGATCGCCACCAAAGGTAAGCATCTTGCACCCATGGGAAAGGATCGATCGCGCATGATTGGTGATCGCATCTGGGATGCTTAGTGGATTATGAGGGTCAAGCGCGCAATCCCCATAATCCACCATAGCAAGGGTATCAAAAGGATTAAAGCCAAAGGGAAAGGCATCCAGACTTGCCAATTCCGTAGACGCCGCCCGAATTGCCCTAGGCCCAAAGCGTGTCCCCGGACGATTAGTCACCGCCCCATCAAACGGAATGCCGCTAACCACCAGATCAATGCCTTCAAGGTCACGACTATATTTTCGGCGCAAAAAGCTTAACGCCCCTGCGTAAGTCATCTCATGCTTTGTGCCTTTGATCTGTTGTTTCAAAAACGCCTGATCCGAATCATTGTAATCCATGACAT
>JALRFL010000060.1 GCA_023259875.1 Alphaproteobacteria bacterium | reverse complement strand
GTACTGGTCAAGGCACACTCAACACTGGAGTTCCATTTTTAGACCATATGATTGATCAAATCAAGCGCCATGGTCTATTTGATATCGATAGTCATTGCGATGGTGACTTGGAAATCGATGATCACCATACCGTCGAAGACGCTCTTAGGCGGGTGGATATGACCAAGCATCGTCATACCCAGATCGGAGAGTTATCAGGTGGGCAGAGAAAGCGCGTATTTCTGGCACGCGCGCTGGCTCAAAATGGACAAGTGATCCTCTTGGATGAACCTTTTACTGGCGTGGATGTTAAAACCGAAGAACAGATCATCAGCCTTTTGCTTGCCCTCAAAGCCGAAGGCCGGATCATTTTGGTGTCGACTCATAATCTTGGTTCCGTGCCAGAGTTTTGTGATCGGACGATTCTGATCAAAGGGACCGTGCTTCAACATGGTATGACCGAGGATACATTCACCCATGCCAATCTGGAACAAGCCTTTGGTGGTGTTTTGCGGCACTTTACCTTAAGCGGAGATACGCTTCACGAAGATGGTGACAGCCGCGCCGTTACCATTTTGACCGATGATGAAAGGCCATTGGTTCAATATGGCGGTGAGACCAAAACAAAAGAAGGCAATGATCCATGATTTGGCTTGAGCCCTTTAATTATCAATACATGGTCAATGCCATGCTGGTAGCTGGATGTGTTGGTGCCATCTGTGCGTTTTTATCCGCGTATCTTATGCTGAAAGGGTGGTCGCTGATCGGGGATGCGCTTTCGCATTCTGTGGTGCCGGGGGTGGCGGTAGCCTATATGATCGGCTTGCCATTTGCCCTTGGTGCGTTTGTGGCTGGCGGTCTTGCCGCTGGCTCGATGCTGTTTTTGTCAGAACGTTCAGGGTTAAAAATTGATGCGGTGATCGGAATCATATTTACCGCATTCTTTGGGCTTGGGCTGTTCTTGATGTCGCTCTGGCCCATGGCAATATCCGTTGAGACAATTGTGTTTGGCAATATTTTATCCATTACGCCTTATGATATGTTGCAGCTGGTGATGATTGCGGCGGTAACCATGGTGATCCTGCTGGCGCGGTGGAAAGACCTGATGGTGACCTTTTTTGATGAAAATCACGCTCGTAGCATGGGGCTTAAACCCGAACGCTTAAAGTTGCTTTTTTTCATGTTGTTGTCCGCATCTGTGGTAGCGGCGATGCAAACCGTCGGGGCATTTTTGGTGATTGCGATGGTGATCACGCCGGGGGCAACGGCCTATTTGATGTGTGATCGGTTTCCGCGGTTGGTGGCGGTATCGGTGCTGATAGGGGCGAGTTCTAGTTTTTTTGGTACTTATCTTAGCTATTTTATTGATGGCGCAACTGGTGGTGTGATTGTCACGCTTCAGATGCTGATCTTTTTTGTGGTCTTTATCTTTGCCCCGAAACATGGGCTTTTGGCGAGCCACCGACAAGCGCATAGGACATTAAAACAAGGTAGGAAAAGCTAATGGATTGGGCTGATCTGATCTTGCCGTTTCAATTTGCCTTTATGCAAAAGGCGTTTGTGATGGCGATTGTGGTTGCTGTGCCGACGGCGTTGCTATCGTGTTTTCTGGTGTTGAAAGGCTGGGCGTTGATGGGTGATGCGGTCAGCCATGCTATTTTGCCGGGGGTTGTGCTGGCCTATATCTTTGGCTTTCCGCTTGTCCTTGGGGCGTTTCTGGCAGGAATGTTCTGTGCCATGGCCACGGGCTTTATCAGCAGCCATAGCCGCTTGAAACAAGATACCGTTATGGGGGTTGTGTTTTCAGGGATGTTTGGGTTGGGGATTGTGATTTATGCCTCTATCGAGTCTGATTTGCATCTTGATCACATTCTCTTTGGTCACTTGTTAGGGGTTAATAAAGATGAGCTGATGTTAACCGCGCTGATCGCGGTGCCGGTGTGTTTGCTGGTGGCGGTGAAATGGAAAGACCTGATGCTGCATAGTTTTGATCTGCCCCAAGCGCGGACAAGTGGTCTACCGGTGCAACTCATCCACTATGGCCTGCTTACTATGTTGTCCTTAACAATTGTGGCGACGCTGACCGCCACGGGTTTAATCTTGGCTATCGGGTTGCTGATCGCGCCCGGGGCTATTGCCTTTCTTATGGTGCGGCGGTTTTCGGCGATGTTATGGGTTTCGGTTTTGATCGCAATCATTGCCATGACAGGGGGGGTGTATCTTAGTTTTTTCATAAACAGTGCCCCGGCGCCGACTATTATTTTGATTCTGACCATGATGTTTCTGTTGGCCCTTGCGCGGCGGCTATATCTTGCCCGTCAGCGTGCCGAAATGCGGCGTGTTTAATCGGTTTGTTAGCAGGCGAAAAAAGGCACTTTACAAAGCCATGGATAGGCGCGTAAATGAGATTTGAATGATGGCGTCATTCGCGGCGGCTTAACCGCCAAAACCATATTTCTGATTTGATTTTTATATCCTGAACGCCGGGATCGTCATCTCGGGAGTTTGGGTTTTCATAAGACTCCCGAGTCAAAACTGGTTTTGATGAAGGGAGTCATCACATGACAAGACCACAATTTTATCGCTTCCATAATGGAACAAAGGCGGCTTTGCCTTTTTCTGATAGTGAATACCGGCGTCGTTTAGGGTCGATCAGACAACGCATGGCCAAACAGAATATTGAGGCCATTATCCTTACCTCTATGCATAATGTCGCTTATTACACAGGGTTTCTTTACTGTGCCTTTGGTCGGCCTTATGCCGCGGTGATCACCCATGATCAATGTGTCACCGTTTCTGCCGCGATTGACGCCGGACAACCTTGGCGGCGTTCGGTAGATGACAATATCACCTATACCGATTGGCAACGCGGCAATTATTTTCGTGCCATTGCCAATCTGTTACCGGGGGTTAAGCGCATTGGGATTGAATATGATCATGCCACCCTTCAGATCAGAGATCAGTTTGCGCAGGCCATTTCTGAGGCAGAATGGCTGGATATCGCGCCAGATACCATGGCAGATCGGATGCGCAAATCTGATGAAGAGATTGCCCTGATCAAGGCTGGCGCTGAAGTGGCGGATATTGGCGGCTATGCCATTCATTCCGCCATCAAGGTCGGGATGCGCGAGATTGATATCGCCATGGCTGGTCGTGACGCGATGGAAGCGGCTATTGCTGATCGGTTCCCCGATAGTGAAATGCGTGATAGCTGGGTCTGGTTTCAATCAGATTTGAACACGGATGGCGCGCATAATCCCGTAACTTGCCGCAAACTTCAGGCAGGTGATTTGCTGTCCTTAAACACCTTTCCTATGATCTCTGGCTATTATACGGCGCTGGAGAGGACGATGTTTCTGGGTGAACCTGATGCGGCAACACGGAAAGCGTGGGAAGCGAACCTCGCGGTGCATGAACACGGGCTTAGCCTGATTAAGCCGGGGGCAACTTGCTCTGGCATTACCGCCGCACTTAATGATCATTTCCAAGAATTAGGATATCTGGAGCGCCGCAGTTTTGGATATGGGCATTCCTTTGGGGTGTTATCACATTATTATGGCCGTGAGGCAGGGTTAGAATTGCGTGAGGATATTGACACGATTCTTGAACCGGGCATGGTGGTATCCATGGAACCTATGATCACTATCGGTAATGATGAACCGGGGCGAGGGGGATATCGCGAACATGATATTCTCGTGGTTACCGAAAATGGAAGCATTAACATAACTGGCTTCCCATATGGGATGGAGCATAATATCATCGCCGCGTAAGTGGGCGACTTATGCTAACATCCCTCTTTTTTTTCGGTCTGGGGCCATTTGCTATTGGCCTCAGACGTTTTCAGATTATGTTAAAATCACATATAACTAGACAATAGGCTCATAACTGGGTTTAATTGCAGTTAATTAAAATGATCACTTTAAGATCACTAAAGATTCAATTTTCTGAGGAGAGAATCAATGAAGAAAATTTTGACATTTGCTATCGCAGCAGGTGCTATGGCTGTTGCTGGTTTCGCACAAGCGGCAACACTTGATGATGTGAGAGCACGGGGCTATGTTCAGTGCGGCGTCAGCCAAGGTCTACCAGGGTTTTCAAATGCTGATGATAACGGCAATTGGACAGGTATTGATGTGGACTTCTGCCATGGCGTAGCCGCGGCGGTGTTTGGGGATAGCAGCAAAGTGCGCTTTACCCCCCTATCAGCAAAACAGCGCTTTACCGCTCTGTCTTCGGGTGAGATCGACATTCTGTCGCGTAACACCACTTGGACCATGACGCGTGACACTCAGCTAGGTTTGAACTTTGCTGGTGTTAACTATTATGATGGTCAGGGCATGATGGTGCCATCATCACTTGGCGTAAAATCAGCCACCGAACTGGATGGCGCTAACATTTGCACCAACACAGGCACAACCACCGAACTGAATATCACCGACTATTTCCGCGCTAACAATATGAGCTTTAACCTTGTTGCGTTTGAAAAAGCCGATGAGGTTGTTGCCGCGTATGACGCTGGCCGTTGTGATGTTTATACCACAGACCGTTCTGGCCTAGCCGCTCAGCGGACAAAGCTGGCCAATCCTTCGGCGCATACCGTTCTGCCGGAAATCATTTCCAAAGAGCCTCTTGGCCCTGTTGTTCGTCAAGGTGACGATCAGTGGTTCAACATTGTTCGCTGGACACTGAACGCGATGATCAATGCCGAAGAACTCGGCGTGACCAAAGCTAATGTTGGTCAAATGATGGGTTCAGACAATCCTGCGATTAAGCGTCTTCTGGGATCAGAAGGTAACTTTGGTGAAGAGCTTGGCCTTAGCAATGACTGGGCAGCTAATATCATCAAGGCCGTTGGCAACTATGGCGAATCCTATGATGCCAATGTTGGCCCTGACACCCCACTTGGGCTTGACCGCGGTGTGAACGCACTTTGGAATAAAGGCGGAATTCTTTACGCCGCCCCAATCCGCTAAGGATATAAAGATATCAGACACCCATCCCATCATCGGATGGGTGTCTTTTTATTTTCTGTCATGGGTTATGAAAACAATTTCAGCCTGTGATAAAAATGGATCGAGTGAGAAAACGGAATCCAAACATGAAACCTTCCGGCCCATTTGATTTTTTGAATGATGCGCGTATCCGCGGAATTCTGGCGCAGGTGATTTTACTAGGGCTTGTGCTGTTTAGCTTATGGTGGCTGATCACCAACACCTCACAGAATCTGGATAAGTTGAATAAATCCCTTGGCTTTGGGTTTCTTGAACAAAATGCAGGGTTTCAAATTGCGCCAACGCTAGGGACTTGGCTGTTTAGCTATGAGGTGGGGCAATCCACCTATTGGGATGTCTATCTGATCGGGATCGTTAACACCCTTGTGGTGGCGGTATTTGGGGTGATTGCGGCGACCATTATTGGTTTTTTGGTCGGCATTATGCGCCTCTCTAATAACCTGATCCTGCGCAGTTTTGCGACAGTATATGTAGAAGTGTTGCGTAACCTTCCCCTGCTTCTGCAATTGTTTTTTTGGTATTTTACGGTGCTTCGGGCGTTTCCAGACAAACGGGGCAAGTTTGATCTTATCCCCGGCGTGGTTAGCGTTAATCTCGAAGGGTTGTTTCTGCCCTATCCCATTTGGCAAAGCGGCGCAGGATTCGCCGGTATTGTGCTTTTGATAGCGGCTTTGTCGGCTGTTTTTATGCGCTATCAATCGCGAAAACGGCAATTATTGACAGGTCATCCGTTACCAATATGGCGCATCACCCTTGGGATTTTTGCCCTTGCCGCGATGGTGATTTGGGTAAGCGTTGGTATTCCG
>JALRFL010000246.1 GCA_023259875.1 Alphaproteobacteria bacterium | reverse complement strand
AAAGAGGCAGGTTACGGTGATGGGTTGACACTGTCCTTGAAACTGCCGCCGCCATCCTATGCACGCCGTGGCGGTGAGATTATTGCCTCTCAACTTCGTGAAGTGGGTATTGAAACCGAAATTGAGAATCTGGAATGGGCGCAGTGGCTGGAACAGGTTTTCCGCGGTAAGGATTTTGACCTTTCGATTGTCTCGCATACCGAGCCGTTGGATATTGGTATCTATGCCAATCCGGACTATTATTTTCAGTATGACAGTGCGGCGTTTCAAAAGACGATTGATGACCTGAAGCTGGCGACCGATGCAGGTGAGCGAACAGCCTTGCTGCAATCGGCACAGCGGATGATCGCTGATGATTATGTCAATGGCTATCTTTTCCAGCTTGCGCGAACCGGTGTTGCTAATAGCAAGATTAAGGGGTTGTGGGAAAACTCACCAACCCAAGCCAATGACCTGACCGGTGTTAGCTGGTCAGATTAAGGTGGTCATGTTTTCATGACCGCCGCGCACCAATTTTCGGTATTGCCCCGTTTGCATGTTTAGCTTGGGGCAATACCAGTTTGTTAATTTTTCATAAACCGCTGATCGCTATTCGATGGTTCGATATATTGTTACACGCTTTTGTGTTCTCTCCGTCAGCCTGCTGGTTGCGTCAGGGATTATTTTCACCATGTTGGAAATTGTTCCGGGCGATCCGGCATCCTTTATGCTGGGGGTTAATGCCGAAGCCGATACGCTAGCCGCGATGCGCCGTGAACTTGGTTTGGATCAGCCCATGCTGCAACGGTATCTGGCTTGGCTTGGCGGTATGCTCACTGGCGATTTTGGCATCTCGCACACTTACCGCGTGCCGGTGAGTGAGCTGGTAATGGCGCGAATATGGATATCCCTGCCACTGGCGATTTTTGCCCTTATTCTATCGACGCTGATTGCCGTGCCGGCAGGTTTGATTGCGGCGTCTCGACGGGGTCGTGTGTCCGACTGGACCGTCATGGGCACTACCCAGCTTGGTATTGCCATTCCCAATTTCTGGTTTGCAATGATCCTTGTCAGCATTTTTGCGATTAAACTGCGCTGGTTTTCAGCAGGCGGATTTCCGGGCTGGGATCAGGGGTTTTGGATTTGCATGCAGGCATTGTTGTTGCCGGCCATCGCATTAGCCTTGCCGCAAGCATCCATCCTCGCCCGGGTCATGCGATCTTCTCTGCTTGAGACCTTATCGCAAGATTACATACGCACCGCGCGTGCCAAAGGGCTAAGTCACCGCCGCACCGTTTGGGCACACGCCTTTCGTAATGCGCTGATTCCAGTGTTGACGATTATTGGCCTGCAATTTTCGTTTTTAATCGCCGGTGCTATCATCATTGAAAATGTATTTTTTCTTCCCGGTCTTGGCCGCCTGATTTTTCAAGGCATCACCCAGCGTGATCTGATTGTTGTTGAAAGCGTGGTGATGCTGCTGGTCTTTGCGGTGATTTGTGTGAACTTCCTTGTCGATATTGCTTATGCGTTGGTTGATCCGCGCCTGCGGAGACCATGATGATGAAACATGATAAATCCGGCTTAGGCAATTCCGGCTTGGGCGATTCCGGTTTGGGCAATTCTCATGGCGGCTTCAAATTGCCGACTACGCTGTGGATAGGCGGCGCGCTAACAAGTCTTTTTGTGCTAGCGGCACTGGTTTCTTTCTTGTGGACACCTTTTAGTGTTGAGGCACTAAATATTGGCGCCAAACTGCAATCGCCAAGCGGCACGCATTGGTTTGGAACGGATCACTTTGGGCGTGATATTTTTTCAATGATCATGGTCGGTGCGCGCGTTTCGATTGCCGTTGCGATTGTTGCGGTTGGCATTGGTATTCTGGTAGGCGTTCCTCTAGGCTTGCTTGCGGCGGCTCGCCAAAACAGCCTCATTGATGATCTGGTGATGCGCAGTAATGATTTGGTGTTTGCGTTCCCATCCTTGCTTATCGCTATTCTGATTACCGCGATTTTCGGCACCTCCGCCCTTAATGCCATTATTGCTATCGGTATTTTCAATATTCCGGTTTTTGCCCGGGTTACCCGTGGCAGTGCCTTGCCTATCTGGACATTAGATTTCATCCTTG
>JALRFL010000065.1 GCA_023259875.1 Alphaproteobacteria bacterium | reverse complement strand
GGATTAGCAGAACGCGTTGGTGGTCAGATCACCTGATGGTGAAATGACTGGCAATCCATTTCCTTTCAGGGGGTGTGATGCATCTTCTCAAGATTGAGCAATCAGGCGATCTTTATGCAAGTGGTGAGGCAGTTGACTTAGGCCAGACCCCGGGGCGCATCGCTATCCTCACCGCCGCTGATAGTGAGATCAGTCTGCTGGCTGAAGCCGCCAGAACATTAGGGCTGACTGCTGGTGACTTGCGGCTTGCCAACCTCCTTAGTCTTAGCCACCCGTATTCGATTGATCTCTATATCGAAAACACCCTGTCTAAGGCGGATTTGATTATGGTTAGGCTTCTTGGCGGCACGGCATACTGGCCTTATGGGGTGGAACAGTTGTCGTTATTGGCGCGCCAGAACAATATCCCCCTTGCCATTATCCCCGGCGATGGTCGGCCTGACCCGGAACTTGAACGCCTTTCGACCTTGCCGCAAGAAACGCTGTCGCGTCTTGCCGCTTATCTTGATCATGGGGGGCTTGGTAACGCACAGGCGTTGCTGACAAGCCTTGACGACATCATTCAAGGCGCGGATAACGCGCCCCCGCCGAAACCATTGATGAAGGCAGGGCTATATTGGCCGGGGCGAACGCCGATAGATTTATCTGATATGCAAGCCATCTGGCAAGATGAAGGCATAGGGTCTGACACCGCGCCCATTGCGGCTATTGTTTGCTATCGGGCATTGATGCAATCTGGACAAACGGCGCCAATTGATGCGTTGATTGCCGCCTTATCCAAACAAGGCATTCGCGCCTTACCGATCTTTACGGCTAGCCTCAAAGACCCCGAATCCGCTGGCATCACCGCAAGCCTGCTTGCACAGGCTAAAGCAGGACTTATCCTTAATGCCACCAGTTTTGCGGTTTCTGATCCGGGTAGTCAGGCAAAACTGACCGCCCATTCCCCGGGGCCTTTTGGGGTAATCGAAGCCCCCGTCATTCAGATCATGTTCAGCTCATCCACCTTATCCCAGTGGCAAGACGGTACCGCCGGATTGAATGCCCGTGATCTGGCAATGAATGTGGTTCTTCCTGAACTTGATGGCCGAATCATCAGCCGTGCGCTTGGGTTCAAAACACCGCCACGCAAAGATGATCTCACCGAGGCTATGGTAAGCGGTTATACCGCGCATCCTGACCGCGCCGCATGGGTTGCGGATTTATCAGCAAATTGGTTAAAGCTTGCCGGAAAACCGCGCCAAGAGGTTAAGCTGGCTATCATCATGGCGAATTATCCAAATCGGGATGGGCGGCTGGCAAATGGGGTTGGGCTTGATACCCCGGCAAGCGCGTTATCGGTGTTAAAGGCGTTACATGATGCGGAATATCAAATTGGGGAAATCCCTGATAGCACCATGGCATTAATGGAACTTATCACCTCGCGTCCTACCAATAGCGGTCATGATGCCCGAACCGTAGATGCGTGGCTATCGGTTAGCGATTATAAGCGTCATTTTTCGGCGCTACCAAAATCGGTGCAAGATATGATCACTCAGCGTTGGGGTAAGCCTGAAGACGACCCTATGGTGGCGGCTTTGGATAAGGATTTGGCCTTTGCGCTTCCGGTGGTGATGAACGGAGCGGCGGCGATCGCTATTCAACCGGCTCGCGGCTATAACATTGACCCGAAAGCCAGTTACCATTCCCCCGATTTACCGCCGCCGCATCATTATTTGGCGTTTTATTTTTGGTGTCGCCATCACCATCAGGTGGATGCCATCATTCATTTAGGCAAACATGGCAATTTGGAATGGCTACCCGGAAAGGCGTTGGCACTTGATGCCACCTGCTTGCCCGAACTCTGTCTAGGCCCAATACCACATTTTTATCCCTTTATTGTTAATGACCCGGGCGAAGGAAGCCAAGCCAAACGCCGCGCCGCTGCCGTGATCCTCGATCATTTGACGCCGCCAATGACGCTGGCTGATAGCCACGGCATCATGGCAGAACTCGAAGCCAGCATGGACGAATATTATGAAGCCGTTGGGGTGGATCAGCGGCGCGGGTCAATGTTGGTGGATGATATCCTCTCACAAGCAGATATTGCAGGTCTGGCGAATGATTGCGGTATCTTGGACAGCGACAGCAATGATGAAAAGCTGCAAAAACTAGATAATTTTCTGTGTGATATTAAAGAAATGCAGATCAGGTCAGGATTGCATATTTATGGGGTTTCCGCCCCAGAAGGGCAACGCGCTGATTTGCTGACCGCCATTCTTCGCATTCCGCGCGGTGATGGCGAGCAGGAAAACCAGTCTATTCTTCGGGCATTGGCACGCGATCTTTTGCCCGAAGATAAGCCAGAGGATGAACCCTTTGACCCTTTGACCACAGAACGCGCTCTGCCGTGGCTTGGGGCAAGACCAAAGGTGTTAGAAGATATCCATAATGACACATGGAGAAGCCACGCCGATACGGTGGAGCGGTTAAACCTGCTGGCGGCATCATTGGTGTCAGGGGGCTATCAGCCAGAGGCGAATTGGTACCACACGCGGCAAGTGCTTGAAGTTGCTCTACCGCCTATCCGTGCGGCGGTGGAACAATCACCAGCCTATGAATTGCGGTTTTTGTTGCGTGGCCTTGAAGGAAAATATGTTCCGGCTGGCCCATCTGGTGCCCCGACGCGAGGGCGGCCAGAGGTCTTACCAACAGGGCGAAATTTCTTTTCTGTGGATACGCGCGCAGTACCAACTCCTGCGGCGTGGCGGCTAGGCTGGGCATCGGCTTCGGTGTTGATTGACCGCTATCTTCAGGATCATGGCAACTACCCTGAGGCCATGGTCTTGTCTGTATG
Organism: Alphaproteobacteria bacterium; assembly: GCA_023259875.1. GTDB lineage: Bacteria > Pseudomonadota > Alphaproteobacteria > Puniceispirillales > UBA1172 > UBA12202. The sequence continues at coordinate 1,358 of JALRFL010000065.1, read as the reverse complement.
GGGAACTGCTAATATGCGTACTGGTGGGGATGATCTGGCACAGGCTTTAGCGCTGATGGGCGTTGAGCCAAAATGGGACAACGCCAGCCGCCGCGTCACCGGATTTGATGTTATGCCTGTTCGCGTTCTTGGCCGGCCTCGTGTGGATGTGACTTTACGGGCATCAGGGTTTTTCCGTGATGCGTTTCCTTCCCAAATTGCCCTTTTTGATAAAGCGGTGCAGGCGGTAGCCAGACTAGATGAACCTGAACAGCATAACCCCCTTGCGGCGCGTTGGCGGCGTGATCGGGATGATCTGATGGCAAAGGGCAAATCGGTGGATGAAGCAGAACGCTTTGCTGGATATCGGGTTTTTAGTGCCATGCCCGGGGCTTATGGGGCAGGGATGCAAACCCTGATTGACGAGGGCATCTGGTCAGACCGTAAGGATTTTGCTGATACCTTTCTGGCATGGGGCAGTTATGCCTATGGTGATACGGGCGGTGCTGGCGAAGCGGTCGAAGGGGTAGCGGATAAAGACGGCCTAAGCCGCCGGCTCAAAGCCACGGATGCGGTGATTCACAATCAGGATAACCGCGAACATGATATCCTCGATTCGGATGATTATTATCAATTCGCTGGTGGATTGGCGGCAACGGTGGCGGTATTAAAAGGCCAAGATGTTCCTGTCTATATGGGGGATCATGCGTTAGCTGAACAGCCGCGCATTCGTACCCTTGGAGAGGAAATATCGCGTGTTGTGCGTGGCCGGGCGTCTAATCCCAAATGGATCAATAGTGTGATGCGTCATGGCTATAAAGGGGCGTTTGAGATGGCCGCTACGCTAGATTATCTCTTTGCCTTTGCCGCGACCACCCGTCAGGTGGAAAACCATCATTTTGACGCGCTTTTTGATCAATGGGTGGAGGCAGATGAGGTGGCGAGATTTATCCAAACCCACAATCCTCACGCATGGCAGGATATTCTCAACCGGTTTCAAGAGGCGTTAGACCGAGGGTTATGGCAACCTAGACGCAATATTACCCCGGAAACACTGGCGCGACTTCAAAAAACCAGTCACAATACCTAACGATAACTTCTATCCATCTAGCCTTTGAGGATATTATGACCGATCAAGAGAATGACATCGCCAGACATAACAGCAAGATGGCCAAAAAGAAGGCCGCCCGTGACCGCATCATGGCAACAAAGACCGAGGAAAAAGGCCTAGTCATTGTTCATACGGGTAAGGGTAAGGGCAAATCATCGGCGGCATTTGGTATGATTTTCCGCATGATTGCTCATAATCTGCCTTGCGCGGTCGTGCAATTTATCAAAGGAGGCCTTTCCACAGGTGAACGCGATTTGATCACCGCTAA
>JALRFL010000182.1 GCA_023259875.1 Alphaproteobacteria bacterium | reverse complement strand
GGTGAGCCTTTCGGCATCAGGGAATATGGCTTTAATGCGCTTTTATCACTTCGGCTGGAAAAAAGCTTTGGCATATGGTCTGCTGAGTTCACTCAAGGCTACACCCCCGGCATGACCGGAATGGATCGCTGGATTGATTGGGATAAAGGCGATTTTGTCGGCCGCAAGGCTGCATTGGCAGAACGCGATGGTAACGGGCCTAGGCAAAAATTGGTGACCCTGGAAATTGACGCGGATGATGCGGATGCCAGTGGCTACGAGCCGATCTGGTCAGATGGACAGAAAGTCGGCTTTGTGACCTCTGGCGGTTATGGGCATACTATCGGCAAATCCCTTGCCATGGGTCTGATCAATACCGAATTAGCCAAGCCGGGAACAGAGCTTAGCGTTCATATTGTTGGCGTGGAAAAATCAGCCAAGATCATTGCGGATTCTCCTTATGATCCTGATGGTAAAGCCATGCGATAATAGCCAAAACCCATCAAGCCTGCGACGTTGCTAAACATAAGCGGCAGGCGTAAGGAACATATACCCTGCATAGGCCAGCCTCACGGCAATACCCACAGTATTAGACGGATACAATATCTATTTTATCTGTAAAAAGATTTATAATTTCATGGAGATATCATGACGATTCTCAAGCATTTGCATTTTCTTAAGGTCACATCTGTGCCAACCCTATTCTGGAGTTCACCAAAGCCTTTAACTATCCGCCCACCCCTCATTTCAGTCATCATGCTGATCATTGGGTTGGTTCTGTTCGGGTGTGGTGAAGCCTTGCTTATCGCGGCAGGAATAGGCGTCAGCCCATGGTCTGTGTTAGCACAAGGGTTTAATCATATTTTTGGTTTAAGCATTGGTCAGGCCACTTTTATCATTAGCGTGGTGGTCTTAACCTCATGGATACCTCTTAAACAGACCCCCGGCATGGGAACGGTTTTGAATATCATCATCATATCCTTGGCTTTGGAACTGTCCTTACCGTATTTGCCACAACCTGAAGGCCTAGGCTTGCAGTTGACCCAAGTGGCGGCAGGCGTTTTCATCACCGGAATAGGTAGCGGCATTTACTTAATTGCCAAACTTGGCCCCGGGCCAAGAGACGGTTTAATGACAGGATTACAGCGCCTGACACAATTGCCTATCGCATGGATCAGAAGCGCGATTGAGATTAGTGTTGTCATCTTGGGGTGGAGCTTAGGCGGTGTTGTTGGTATCGGAACCTTATTCTTTGCCCTTGGTATTGGTCCTAGCATCGCTTTAGCCATTTTCTGTTTTCAGCGATATTTTGGGAAACGGGCTTAAAAACCCCATAAGATGCTGATCACATTAAATAGGAGTTATCATTTTTCATGATTTTTGATTTTTATTTGCTAAGCTTGGTCACGCGATCTTGTTCTTGAGGTTTAATAAAGTGAACCTATGAAAACATTACCCTTACTTTTACTTGTTCTCATTTCAAATGCGATCTTAGGTAATGCTTATGGCCATGACATGGATC
>JALRFL010000154.1 GCA_023259875.1 Alphaproteobacteria bacterium | reverse complement strand
ATATTAAGTCCCTTGCTTATTATCCTATGGCCTTTTGTCACCATATTAATTGTTGGTAATTACCTGAGCAAATTAAATGGCCAGGCACTTGATATAAAAATGCTATTTAATTTATTAAGGCAAAAATTTTCACATTTAATTTTTGTGGGCCTTCTATCAATTGTGTACACCATTTTTTTAAGCGCATGGCCTTAATATGCTCTGGCGTTGTGCCACAACAGCCGCCAATAATCTCAACCCCAGCATCACGCGCCAACACCGCATAATCAGCCATCAGCTCTGGGGTTCCATGATAATGAATATGCCCATCGACATATTCTGGAATGCCGCAATTGCCTTTGGCGACACGGTAAACCCCATCGCGTGGCGGCATAGCCATAACCGCGTGCATCAATTCTGATGGGCCAATACCGCAATTTGCCCCAACCGCGATGACATCACGCTGACCAACCTGATCGGCAAAATCTGATGGATCAACCCCCATCATGGATTTACCAGCGGTGTCAAAGGTCATCGTTGCGCCAACCGGCAGACCCGTTTTCTTTGCGCCTTCAATTGCCGCAAAGATTTCTTCAAATGATGAAATGGTTTCAATCCACAACATATCGACACCGCCTTCGGCAAGAGCCATGGCCTGTTCGGTAAAGGCATCAACCGCTTCCTCATGGGTCAATGCCCCAAGGGGCGTAAACAGCTCACCCGTTGGGCCCATCGAACCTGCGACCATCACCTCACGCCCTGTGGTCTCTAACTGATGTTTGGCTTCGGCTCTGGCAAGGCGCGCAGAGGCTTCGTTCAATTCAGCCACCCGATGCTCGGACTGATGCAATTTAAGCCGATGGCGTGTGCCGCCAAAAGAATTGCTGAGGATCATGTCTGATCCGGCCTCAATAAAACGGCGATGAAGACCTGCAACATGTTCTGGCTTTTCCAGAGACCATAATTCCGGGGGGTATCCAGTTTCAAGGCCAAGCATGAAATAGTTAGTGCCTGTCGCACCATCTGCCAACACATAACCTTTTTGGTCAAGCAGTCGATCAAGAATAAACATCTTTACCCCCCGTATTTAGAAATTTGCGTTATGCCAATTTTCGGCGACGCTGGCGACGACTGCGCCCCGTCGCCAAAGCCCGGCGATCATGGAGACTATTGAGTAGCTTTTGCTGTTCGTCGCGATCAAGATTGCGCCATGACGCAATTTCCTGTCGACTGCGATAACAGCCACTACAAAATCCACTGACCGGATCAATTTGACAAATACTAATGCAAGGAGAAGGAAGGTGATCCGATGTCATTCTTTTTATCACCTATGAGCTGGTAGCCTCAGGCCGCGGTGACAGCCAATCCTGCATTGGATACTGACTCAGCCAATTTGTCAATCATTTCATCTGTTTGGGCATTCTGCCCTGCCAGAACCAGATGGTCATGAAGGGCAACCGCTTCCCCCATGCTATCGTGGTGTGTGTTGATCAAATCCAGCGTGGCGGCAAGGGAAATTCCACTGCCAATCAAAAGCACTGGCGCCTGTTCACGAATAAAGGCCGACATAATCCGTTTGGCGTGGCTGTCTGTTGACAGCACCTTGGTATGATTTTCGCCATGCGGAACAATCATCAGATCATAATCTACTGCTAAGGTTTCGCGCCAGATGGCGTCCACCGAATAGGACAATCCCCACGCTTCACCAGACCAGCCATTAATAAGGCCCATATCCTTTGATACAAGATGCGTTGTTGCACCAAGTGCTGTTAATGATTTTTGCAAATTGACAAGTTGGGTTTCTAGAAATCCATTTGAAATGAGAATAGCAACGCGTTTGCCCGCTAGCGGGGAAATAGACATATATAACTCCTTATTTTCCGTCTGGAGAGACAAAACCAAGTCTCAATCCAAATCTATTTTCAACGATGACTTTATATATTGTTAATGGGGGCAAAGATCAATAGGCTGAGATGTTTTGTCCTGCCTAGGGATAAGATTTCCTGCCTTTCCTTTCATCAACTGATGCCGCTGGATCAAGACAGAGATCGTCTTTTATATTAGAAATATGTAATGCACTTGACCAACTTACATCCGGCAAGGCGGGTTGATTATGTTATCCTTGCAGTAGTATTACCCCTGTTGGTTGGGTGCGGGGGCGGGGGTGGGATATCCATCACCGCCCCACCTCCCAGTGATGCCAGTTTGGCTAATCAGGTGTCAGCGAGTCAGGCCAATACTGATCAGCTTTTTGCTAAACTTAGTGGCGAAGGTGAGCGCTGGATTGCAGTGATGGATAGCGACAGCCTAAACTTGCGGCTTAATGGAAATGCTGAAAACGCTGAAGCGGTTTTAAGAAAACTGCCGCCGATTGCCCCTTATGTTACGCCAGAGATTACGACACGCTATTCACGTTTTGGTACACTTTCGCTAGGATTAGATCAGCAAGGGAATGATCCGGGCCGAATTGCCGTATGGGGATATCTTACCGAAAGCCTTCCCGTAACGGATATGACTTATGATATGGCCTCACTCTGGCATTGTGTCGGTTGTGGCGGTGTCTTCAACACCCATACCGGGACTGCACGCGGCGCTCTCACCCTTACATCAGAATTTCAGCACGCCACAATACAACTGAATGGTGATGAGCTAAGCCTGACGGCCGCGCTTAGGCTAGATGACAATAACAAATTCCAACTGGCTGGCGAGATGGCCTTATATTATGAGGGCATAAAGCAAATCCCCGATACGCAAATCGTCACCGGAACTCTATTTGGGCCAGCCGCAAATGAGGCCGGGTTAGTGTTTGGGCTTGAAACAGATCAAGGGGTTTTGTTCAGCGGCATGGCCATTGGCAGCGCAACATCCACCCCTTAAATGCCTAGCGAGCCATAACTTTTGACCACTCTTTCAATGGCAATTTTCATCGCCGCAATACGCATATTTGGCACATCGGGGTTGGTGTTCCATTCGCGGCTGATATTGGCATAGGCTTCACGCATCGTGTCCTCAAGGCCAGACCGCACCAAGGTTAACTCCGTTGATCCTGTCAGCGCATGTTGCCGCTGTTTTTCGGGGAATGGTTTTCCCGTCATCGCTTCAACACCTTGAATAATCGCACTGAAATGATCATAGCTTTCGCGTCTTTGCATCCGGCCAAATCGGATATGGCTAAGATTCTTAATCCATTCAAAATAACTCACGGTCACACCACCGGCGTTAGCGTAAAGATCAGGAATAATGACTGTTCCTCTTTTGGTTAAGATCTCGTCGGCTTCTGCGGTGATTGGGCCATTAGCCGCCTCAATAATCAAAGGGGTTTTTATACGCGAAGCGTTGCTATCGGTAATGACCAACTCCATCGCCGCTGGGATCAGGATATCGGCGTCTTCTTCTAGCATTTCCATGCCGCTAGCGGTAAAGCCGTCAAAGCCCTCAATACTGCCATGGGTTGCCATATGGTCTTTGAGCGCACGAATGTTAATGCCCTTTGGGTTCACCACGCTACCGCCGCGCTCAAGCACATGGGTTATCATGGCCCCGTCTTCTTCAGACAGAAACAGCGCGGCGTGATAACCCACATTGCCAAGCCCCTGAACAATGATGCGTTTTCCACTAAGCCCCGGGGTTAGACCCGTTTTTTTCACATCTTCAGGGTGATCAAAAAACGCACGCAACGCATATTGCACGCCGCGGCCAGTGGCCTCAACGCGGCCTTGAATGCCTCCCTTGCCCACAGGTTTTCCCGTCACACAAGCCCACGCGTTAATCTCAATCGAGTTGAGGCGGCGATATTCATCGGCCATCCATGCCATCTCACGCTCACCTGTTCCCATATCTGGGGCTGGAACATTTTGTGATGGGCTGATCAGATCGCGCTTGGCTAATTCTTGGGTAAAGCGGCGCGTGATGCGTTCCAATTCCTCCTCGCTCCAGTCTTGAGGATTAATATAAAGCCCACCTTTTGATCCCCCAAATGGCACCTCAACCAAAGCGCATTTGAAAGTCATCAGCATGGCTAAGGCCTCAACTTCTTCAAGGGATACATCAAGGCTGTACCGAATACCGCCTTTGACCGGTTCAAAATGTTCGCTATGAACAGACCGATAACCAACAAAAGTCTGCATCTTGCCGCGAAGTCTAACCCCAAACCGAACAATATAAGATGAATTGGTTACTTTGATTTTATGATCTAACCCCGGCGCCATAGGGATCAGCTTGGCGGCTTGATCATAAACCTTTTCTACCGACTGAAGAAACACATTGCTCATCGCTGATGATCTCCTTTCTTTCGAAAATATCAGAGTTGGAACTATAACCTTTATAACACGAATTGACGATTGCCTATTATGAAAATGGGCGTATGGTTATTGGATAAGACTAACCAGATGAAGCATTTTTTAATGGCCTTTCGTCCTCCCATTCGTATTGCTTCAGGTGGCACCCCCGGCGGCACCACACTCGGTATTATTTATGGAATGAATAGCGCCTCAATGGCGGTAATTGGGTCACT
>JALRFL010000203.1 GCA_023259875.1 Alphaproteobacteria bacterium | reverse complement strand
CCGGGCAAAGGGTTTTCCCTTGATCAACTGCGTTACGACCGCATCATTATTATGACAGACGCGGATGTAGACGGCGCCCATATTGCCGCCCTTCTGATGACTTATTTTTATCAGCAAATGCCCGAATTGATTGAAAAAGGGCATCTGTATCTGGCACAGCCGCCATTATATCGATTGGCGCAAGGGGGTGAGGTTAGATACGCCCTAGATGACGAACAGCGCGAAACGATCATTGCGTCTGATTTTGCCAAACGTGGAAAGATTGAGGTTAGCCGATTTAAGGGGTTGGGCGAAATGCCCCCTGCTCAATTGAAACTAACCACTATGAACCCTAAAACTCGTCGGCTTTTGCAGGTCAGTTTGCCAGCACGGCAAGGGGATGACGCGGATGATCGGCGGCGTGTTGATGGGCTTGTGGATACTTTAATGGGCAGAAAGGCTGAAAAACGCTTTCATTTTATTCGTGATCACGCCCCATCGATCATTGCCCCCCTTGATATTTAATCACCATATCTCATCACACCGAAAGGCTTTTCAAAAACTGGTCGAGATGGGCATTTACCACATCAGGCTTTTCCATGGTGATCAAATGCCCTGCCCCGGCAATTTCAACATATTCTGATTTGGGCGTGATCTTCGCCATTTCACGGTGATGGGTGGGCGGTGTGATCTTATCTTCTTCGCCCACCATAAAAAGCGCCGGACAATGAAGTCTAGCAAGAGTGTCGCTGTGGTCTGATCGCGCGATAATAGCTTTTTGCTGTGCTTCATATACGGCAAAACCGGGCTCTTTTGCCATGGCGATCACTCGCGACACCAAGGCGGTGTTTTGAAAGCTCTGAGCAGATAACATTTTCCGCGCCCCTGCCTTGGTAAGCCCTTGGTATCGCCCTGTTTCCAGCAATGCCTTTTCTGCGAGCCTCTGGCTTTGGCGTTCGCTGGACTCGCTATGCGCATTGCTATCCATTATGACCAAGCCGGATATGCGTTGAGGCGCCAATTTCACCATTTCCAGCGCGATATATCCCCCCATAGAAAGCCCAATAGGAACGATGTTGCCATGGGTGTTGGCTAATGCCTCCTGTGCCATATCCGAGAGGCTATCATGGGTAAAGGTGTCAGCAATATGATATTTGTAACAGGTTTCAAAATGCCTGATTTGGTCTCTAAAAACTGTGGCTGTGCCCATATGGCAAGGAATGAAAATAAGTGTGATCTGCATGAACTGGATATACCCCCAGCTTTCAAAAATGGCAATAAACTTGACGCTGACGGGCGTTTGGCTTATAGAAAGAGCACCGATGCTTAAGCATCTTGATTTAACCCTCTGCGCCAGATGAGCGGATTTATATTCAGGGTATTACATGACATCATTTGAGGAACTTGGCCTTAGCGAAAAATTGCTGTCTGCTGTTGCGTCTTGCGGTTATAAAGCCCCCACCCCCATTCAGGAAAAATCAATTCCTGTTATTCTCATGGGTCGGGATGTTCTTGGGAGCGCGCAAACCGGTACGGGAAAAACAGCCTCATTTACCTTGCCCATGATTGATATTCTTGACGCAGGGCGCGCCAAGGCTAGATTGCCCAGATCATTGATCCTTACCCCCACTCGCGAATTGGCGGCCCAAGTGTCAGAGTCTTTTTCGCAGTTTTCACAAAATCATAATCTGACCACGGCACTGTTGATTGGTGGCGTGAGTTTCGGCGAACAAGACGCCTTACTCGATCGCGGTGTGGATGTGCTCATCGCTACGCCGGGACGGCTTCTTGATCATCTTGAGCGCGGCAAGGTGCTGTTGCGTGATGTGAAAATCCTCGTCATTGATGAGGCTGACCGGATGCTGGATATGGGATTTATTCCAGATGTGGAAAAAATCACCAAGATGTTGCCAAAGATCCGCCAGACCTTGTTCTTTTCGGCCACATTGAACAAAACAATCTATAAGATTTCTGAAAACTTTGTCATTAACCCCAAGATAATTGAGGTATCGCCAGAGTATTCGACCGCGGACACGGTTGAGCAATTTATTTGCACATCCTCGCCCCGCAAAAAG
>JALRFL010000067.1 GCA_023259875.1 Alphaproteobacteria bacterium | reverse complement strand
CGCGCGCTGCCGCTAACGCAACTCAACCGCAAGCTGGTGGCCAAGTTTCTCGAGAACTGCACGCTCAAGCCGATGAGCAAGCGCACCATGATCGCCTCGGCCCGTGCCGTGTTCTGCCGCATCATGGACTGGCAGGGCTTTGATCTGCCCGACCTCACCGAGTTCCGCGAGGCGACCAAGCGCACCGGCATCCGGGTCAACCTTGACGCCTTCGTTCCGATCCCCGCGGATGTGCTGGCCACGATGGAGGATAGACCAAGGGAAGATAATACAGATGTATGCGGACGCGAGATCAACGACGCCGCCATTCTGATAGACGATGGCATCATCCTCGCCGTGGATAAACGAGAGCAGGTGATCAATGCCTGCGGCGATGCCGAGGTAATCAACCTGTTTGGGCATATAGTCATCCCCGGTATGGTCAACACCCACCATCACCTGTTTCAGAACTTAACGCGGGTCATCCCAAATGCCCAGAATAAGAGCCTGTTTGGCTGGCTTCAGACCCTCTACCCCATCTGGCAGAATCTCGGCCCTGATGATATTTATATCTCAGCCGCCGCTGGGCTGGCGGAACTGGCGTTGAGCGGTTGCACCACCTCATCCGATCATCAGTATCTTTTCCCTAATGGCAGTCGGCTGGATGATGCCATTGCCGCGGCACAGGATATCGGCATGCGCTTTACCGCAACACGCGGTTCCATGAGCATTGGCGAGAGCAAAGGCGGCTTGCCGCCTGATGCGCTGACTGAAGAAGAGGGCCATATTCTAAACGACTGCTTGCGGGTAATTGATGCGTTTCATGATGACAGCCGCCATGCCATGACCCGTGTTGCGCTGGCGCCGTGTTCGCCGTTTTCTGTTAGCCGCGAATTGATGCGCGACACCGCGATCATGGCCACGGATAAAGGCGTTGGGCTTCATACCCATCTGGCAGAAAATGTCGAAGATATTGATTACAGCCTTGCCCATTTTAATATGCGGCCAGGGGATTATGCCGAGGATTTAGGCTGGACAGGTCGCCATGTCTGGCACGCCCATTGCGTTCAGCTTAACCCTGATGAGATTAATCTTTTTGCCCGAACCGGCACTGGTGTTGCTCATTGCCCTTGCTCAAATATGCGGCTGGCCAGCGGCATTGCACCTGTGCGGCAGATGCTGGATGCCGGCGTTCATATCGGCCTTGGGGTTGACGGATCATCATCCAGTGATAGCGGCCATATGCTGAACGAGGCACGCCAAGCCATGCTCTTGCAACGGGTGACCCATGGCGCTGACAACATGACTGCGCGCGAGGCCTTACGGCTGGCCACCCGTGGCGGCGCGGAGGTATTAAACCGTGATGATATCGGTCAGATCACCCCGGGGTTTAGCGCAGACCTTGCCATTTTTGATCGCCATAGTATTGATTTCAGCGGCACCCAGACCGACCCCTTGGCCGCGTTGATTTTCTGTGGCCCAGTGAAACCGCGCCATGTCATGATCAATGGGCAGTTTGTGGTCAAAGATTTTACCCTAACGACCATGAACATGGATGATCTGCTTCACCGCCATGATGCGGCAGCGCGCGGCCTATTAACCCGTGCTGGTTGGTAGGCTGTCATCTTCATTCAGCCAAACCGCTAATTGCGCGGCAATGGAAAGCGCCACCATCGGGGGGGATTTCCCCTTAATCTGCGGCAATCCCACCGGACAAATCAAACCCTCAAGCGCAGATGACGCAATCCCTGCCGAGGATAGCGACGACCGAAAGCGGCTGGCCTTTGTTGCTGATCCAATGAGGCCAAGTCTGGCAAAATGATTCTCTGTTAACAGCGCATGGACAATGGCCTCATCCAAACGGTGCGAATAGGTCATCACCAGATGAAACGCGCCTTTGGACGCATGGCGAGCAACCGTCACCATGTCTTTTGCTGGAACAATCGTAATATCAGGGGCAATATCATCCGGAAACCGCGCGGCGTCATCGTCGATCCAATAGCGATCCAGATCAAGCGCAGAAGTCACCGCCATCACCGCGCGGCCAATATGGCCTGCCCCATAAAGATATAAGGCACGCTTGGCTTTAGCCTCTGGCAAATATAACCGCTTTGCTGATGCTTCATATTTGGGGGCTGTGACCGCGTCTGTTGGCACAGGTAAGGTTACGGCATCGCCATCATGCCGCCACGCGTCAGGGTATTGCGCTTCTAATTTATGCAATTCTGGCAGAATGTTAGGGCTAAAGGCCTCAAACAATATTGTCACCTTGCCGCCGCAACACTGGCCCAAGGATGGCCCCAAGGCAAAACTTTGCCAATGGCGCAGAAACCCTGATTTTGCTTCAACCATCAATCTCTGGGCTATGGCGATTGCCTCATATTCTAATGTGCCGCCACCAATCGTTCCCTCAAAGCCATCGCTTAGGATAACCATTTCCGCCCCTGCCTCACGCGGGGTTGATCCTTTGGCATCGGCGATCACCACACGGCAAATCATATCCTGTTGCTGAAGGTGATCGATCACCCGTTTGAGCCATGATTGCGCCATGGCCTAATCTGATGCTCGCTTGGCGCGAAGCCGGTTTGCCGTCATTAACAGATGCTCTGCGGTCATGGGGGTGTTAAGCTTGGGATAATCCCCCAGCCCTTTTAACGCATGGCTCATGGCGCCATAAACACTAATCGCTAGCATAAAGGGCGGCTCACCGACCGCTTTGGATTTGTGGATGGTATCTGACAGATTGCCGCCACTATCATAAAGCGAAACAGATATCTGTTTTGGGCGATCCGAACAGGCCGGTATCTTATATGTCGAAGGCGCATGGGTCAAAAGCTTGCCATCAGTGCCATAAACCACCTCTTCAGTGGTCAGCCAGCCTAACCCCTGAATATAGCCGCCTTCAATCTGGCCTAGATCAATGGCCGGATTAAGGGATGCGCCTGCGTCATGTAAAATATCCGCCCGTTCCACGCGGCTTTCCCCTGTTAACAGGTCCACCACCACCTCTGTCACCGCCGCGCCATAGGCAAAATAATAAAACGGGCTGCCTTTTTTTGCTTCACGATCCCAATGGATATCAGGGGTGGCATAAAACCCTGTGGCAGAAAGCGACACCCTGCCCTGCCAGCATTGCATGGCGGCTTCGGCAAAACTGATGCTGGCATCACCAAACCACAACTTACCGTCATGAAACCGCACCGCGGCTGGATCAGATTGATAAAGCGGTGCCAGATATTCTGCCATACGCGTTTTGAGGGTTGCCGCCGCGTTTGCCGTGGCCATCCCATTAAGGTCTGTTCCCGAAGACGCCGCCGTCGCAGAGGTGTTCGGCACCTTGCCGGTTGTTGTAGCGGTGATTTTTACCATATCATCCGCGATACCAAAGGCACGGGCGCAAATCTGGCGCACTTTGGTATAAAGCCCCTGCCCCATTTCCGTGCCGCCATGGTTAAGATGCACGGACCCATCGGTATAAATATGAAGCAAAGCCCCAGCCTGATTCAAAAAAGTTTTGTTAAATGAGATACCAAACTTGACCGGACTAAAGCCAATCCCTTTCCGGCACCACGTGGCGTTACGATTAAAGGCTTCGATGTCTTTTCGGCGAGCATAATAATCAGATGACGCCAACAAGTCTGTGGTCATGGCCTTGATCAAACCATCTTTGACAGGCTGACCATAAGGGGTGGGTTGACCGGCGTCTGCTTCGTCATGATCAGCATAATAATTGCGTTGCCGCACTTGCATAGGATCAACATCAAGATGCGCCGCCACCTCATCAATGATGCGTTCCATTCCCAACATACCTTGCGGTCCACCAAAGCCACGAAAGGCGGTATTAGAAGGGGTATGGGTTCGGCAAAGCCGTGAGGTCACCCTGACATCTTGAATGAAATAACAATTTTCTGCGTGCAACATGGCGCGTTCCGCAATCGCTTGGGACAGATCAAACGACATCCCACAACGCAAAGCCTGATCCACATCCATCGCCAGAATCCGGCCAGTGTCATCATACCCCACACGATAGGAAATGCGCAGATCATGCCGCTTGCCCGTGACGCGCATATCTTCATCCCGATCATAAACCAATTTAGCAGGACGGCCTGTTTTTTTAACGGCAAGCGCCGCAACAATCGCTGGCAAATTGCCTTGGCTTTCCTTACCGCCAAAGCCGCCGCCCATGCGGCGGACTTCTACCGTGACCGCATGATAGGCAAGCCCTAATGCGCGTGCCACCTTATGTTGAACTTCGGTGGGGTGCTGGCTGGATACCTGTAAGAAAATATCCTCTGCCTCCCCCGGTGATGCCATAGCGGCCTGACCTTCAAGATAGAAATGTTCTTGTCCGCCAATATCAATCTGGCCAGTCAACAGATGAGGGGCATCATGCAATTTGGCGTCAATATCATCACAACCAATCGTATAAGGCGCCTCAAGCAGGTGGTTTTCTCGCAAAGCATCATCAATGGTCAAACAAGCTGGCAAGTCTTCATAAGTGACATGAGCTTGATGCACTGCCATTCGTGCTGCTTTTGCGCTCTCGGCAACCACCGCAAAGATGGCTTGACCATGATATTCGACCTTACCATCCGCAAACACAGGGTCATCACCTGCCACAGGGCTAGCATCATTCACCCCCGGAATATCCGCCGCGGTTAACACTGTTACCACCCCTGGGCTAGCCAAACACGCCGTCACATCACAGCTGGTGATTAAGGCGTGCGCCTTATCCGAAAGCCCAAGGGCGATATGAAGGCCATCTGCCGGAAAAGGCAAATCATCGGTAAATCGGGCCTGTCCTGTTACATATAACGCCGCGCTGTCATGCCGATCTGAGGCTTTTAGGTGGCTCTCACGCATCACTTGCCCCTATGGGTGTGGTAGAGGTAAGCCTATCTGGTTGCACGAGTGGGGAGGAATAAAGGCGCATCCCAACATCATCTGCCGCCGCCTCAAGCAGCATTTTCCGAAGCAGGTTTTCAGCAACAGCCATGCGGTATTCAGCTGATGCGCGCATATCCGAAATGGGTTGAAAATCTTTGGCAAGGGCAGATATAGCCGCCTCTGGCAAAGGCTGGCTCAAATCATGACCAAGCAAGGCTGACTCTGTTCTCAAGGCGCGCGACGGGGTGGCCGCCATACCGCCAAAGCCAAGGCGCAATTTCTTTATCTGACCTTGATCTTGCTTTACCCAAGCCGCCATCAACACCGCTGAGATATCCTGATCAAAGCGTTTTGATATCTTATAAGCATAAAGATGCTCTGCCTCACCACATCGCGGCAGGATTAGGTTTTCCAGAAACTCCCCTTCTTGGCGAGCTTGTTTGCCATAGGCAATAAAGAAATCTTTTAACGGCATTTGCCGGCGCTTGTCGCCTTTGTTCAGGGTGATGACAGCATCAAGAGCCAGCAAACATGGCGACATATCCCCAATAGGTGAGCCATTGGCGATATTGCCGCCAACAGTGCCAGAGTTCCGAACCTGCATTGAGCCAAAGCGAAGCCAAACCTCTGCTAGACCTGGATAGGCGTCTGCTAACGCAACCATAGCATCGCTATGACTCACGCCTGCGCCAATGATTATCTGCGTTTCTGTTTTGCTGATTTCCTTCAGCGCTGCCACGCGCCCGATTGAGATAAAGCGAGCGATTTGGCGATGCTGTTTGGTCACCCATAAGCCGATATCTGTCGCCCCAGCCAAAAAGGTTGCGTCGGGAAATGTCTCACTCAAACGCGCCAATGCTTCTAGGCTTGTTGGGGCATAAAAGGCCTGATCCTTGGTCTCTATCGCCAGATCCGTATCTGGTGTCTTTGCGGCAGAAGTGGATTGAAGATAATGCCATTCCGCCTCAAGACGGCGGCTTGCCCATTCAGGTGGCGTCTGATGCGCTAGGGACAACGCCGCTTTCACCAATGGCCCATATCCTGTGCAACGACAAAGATTGCCTGCAAAGAGATGATTTATCTGTTCCTCACTGCCATCAAGCCCATTGAGGAAACCGGCATAAAGCGACATAACAAATCCCGGCGTGCAAAATCCGCATTGCGCCCCATGATGGGTGATGATGGCCTCTTGCACAGGGTGAAGCGCACCATCAGGGCCTGCCAGCCCTTCGACTGTTGTGACCGAAAGCCCGTCAAGCATGGGCAAAAACAAAATACAGGCGTTAACCGCCCTCGCCTTTATCTGCGGCATCCCCATGAGAGGTTTCTTTTGTGGGTTCAGATTGGCCTCTGCTACGACCACGGTGCAGGCACCGCAATCGCCTTCGGCACAGCCTTCTTTTGTTCCGCTGAGGCCTTTTTCTAGACGCAACCAGTTTAATAATGTGGTGTCGGGGCGAGCGTCTTCGACGATCTGTTCAACCCCGTTCAGAAAAAAAGAGATGTTTGTTCTCATTGTGAGGGGCCCCCTGGCTGATTGCTTCCCACGCTTGATACCTCAAACACCTTCATCATATTTGGCCATCTTTATCTAAGGATAAAACCACCATGACGGCTTAATCCATCAGGACTTTATCAGGGGCAGGCCAGTGCTTTGCCAGCCTGCCGCTTAATGTTATCGCGGCATCGTATCCCGCGGTCATGGCTTAATTAGGGATATTCCCCTCAACCCCCTCGACATAGTAATTCATGCTCCAGAGGCCGCCATCATCCAGCACTTCGCCATCCTTGAGGATAACATTTCCAGCATTATCCATCATTGGGCCTTCAAAAATATTTAGGCTTCCATTACCAATACCATCACGGGCGGCGGCGGCCTTTGCGGCCACATCGGCTGGCATATTTTTGAAATCCGTCAGAACAAGGAAATCATCACCAATGCCTTTCCAAGTGTTGCCAGCCCAATGATCAGGGCCTTCACCTGTTGACCAATTGCCATCAATCACTTTCTGAACCTGTGAGATATAATATGGCCCCCAGTTATTGACCGAAGCAAACAGCTGAGCGTTTGGTGCGAATTTATGCATATCAGAGGATTGCCCAAAGCCTTTTGCGCCGGCTTTTTCTGCGGTCTGAAGCATGGCAGGGCTATCGGTATGCTGAGCAAGAATATCAGCACCTTCAGCAATCAACACCTTCGCCGCGTCTGCCTCTTTCACCGGATCATACCAGCTGTTAACCCAGATCACCTTAATCGTTGCATCTTTGTTAACCGAGCGCAGACCACGAGCAAAAGCGTTAATGCCCTGGATCACTTCAGGGATAGGGAATGCCGCCAAATAGCCGATTTGATTGGTTTCGGTAGTCAGACCTGCGACAACCCCTTGAACATAACGGCCTTCATAAAACCGGATATTCCCTGTCGCCATATTCGGGCCGCGCTTATAGCCTGTGATATGATCAAAATACACATCAGGATATTCTTTAGACACCTTTAATGTCTGTTCCATATATCCAAATGAGGTGGTGAAAATAACATCATTGCCTTCTGCCACCAACTCCCTGATCACGCGCGTTGCATCTGGACCTTCTGGCACATTTTCAACATAGCTGGTGATGATCTGATCACCAAAATGGTCTTGCAGTTGCTGACGACCCAGTTCATGGGCATAGGTCCAGCCATGGTCACCCGGATTGGTGAGATAAACAAAACCGACTTTAAGCGGTTCTGCCTGAGCAGCACTAGCTATCAATCCAAAACTAGCAAATGCCATCATGAGTTTGGAAAATATGTTTTTCATCTTATCACTCCCCTTGGTTAAAAAATTAAATCCCTATCTGGTTGCCATAAAATTTTTACCCAGATGTGCAGGGGCACCAAATTGGATACGACCTCTGCTGGATATCAAAACAAGCACGATGATTGTGGCAAAGTACGGCATCATTGACAAGAACTGTGATGGCACTCCCCATCCTCGCGCTTGGGCGACAAGCTGAAGGATCGTCACGCCGCCAAATAAAATCGCACCAATGATGACGCGCCCCGGTCGCCACGACGCAAAGACCACCAGCGCAAGAGCAATCCAGCCTCGCCCAGAGGTCATGCCCTCTGCCCAATGCGGAGTCAGCACAAGTGGCAGATATGCGCCACCTAACCCTGCCATAAAGCCACCAAAACAAACCGCCAAGAAACGCACTTGCAAGACCCGATAGCCCAGCGCATGGGCACTGTCGTGATTAACCCCAACGGCACGAAGGATCAAACCAGCCTTAGTTTTGTTCAACACATAGCTCACAACAGCCACAATAATCATGGCAAGATAGGCTAGCGCATCCAACCGAAACAGCACCCCAACCAAAGGCAGATCAGAAAGAATCGGGAGGTATAACGCTGATAGACCATCAATGGCCTGCCCAACCAAAGGCGCGCCAATCAACCCCGAAAGCCCTGTTCCAAAAATAGTTAGGGCTAAGCCCGTTGCCACTTGATTGGTGGCAAGCCCAAGGACAAAAACAGCAAATACCATGGCCACCATCATGCCAGCCAGACCGCCGCCAAGAATTCCGACATAAGGGTTGCCTGTCAAACTGGCAAAGCCAAAGGCGCTGACCGCCCCCATCAGCATCATGCCTTCCACCCCAAGATTCAGCACGCCACTTTTTTCCGCCACCAATTCCCCTGTGGCGGCAAGGATCAGAGGAATAGAGGTCAAAAGAACCGTCAGAAGCAAATCATCAAACATGGCTCACCCCTTTGTCTTTGCGGTTGTAGTGGATGCCTGAGAACGGCCAATCCAAATGATCTGATAGCGCGTTAAGGTTTCCCCTGCCAGCAACATAAACAGCAGTATCCCTTTGAAAATACCCGTAACCACCTTTGGGATATTCATTGAGATTTGCGCCGCGTCACCGCCGAGTTCCGCCAAGGCAACCACAAGCCCAGCGGCAATCGCCGCCATGGGATTCAGCCGCGCCAAAAAAGCGACAATAATTGCCGTAAATCCATACCCAAATGAGATATGCGGTTGAAGCATACCGATATTTGCCGATACTTCGATCATACCGGCCAGCCCAGCAAGAGCCCCAGAGATCATCATCACCATGATGGTAACCCAGCCTTGATGAAAGCCGGCAAACTTGCCAGCGCGAGGGGCATCGCCCATCAATTTGATTTGAAAACCTCCTAGCATCCGTGACAGATAAAACCACCCTGCCAACGCCACCACAAATGCCACCAGAACCCCCCAATGCAGTTGCCCTAGATAACCAATCCCCGGCAGAGGCATCCGCGAAATAAGGCCAGCGTCAGGATATGTCCGGGTCAAGGGAAAGCCAAAGGCCATCGGATCACGCCAAGGCCCACGCACCACCCAATCCACCAATAAGGCGGCGATATAGGTCAGCATCAGTGACACCAATATCTCATTAGTTTTAAAGCGTATTTTTAAGATCGCGGGGATCAAGCCCCATAACGCGCCGCCTACCATGGCCATAACCGCCATCGCAAGAATCAGAAAGCGGCTTTCTGCCTCCGGAAAGGATAACGCCACCCAGCCTGCCCCCATCGCACCGAGGATAAGTTGCCCCTCCGCGCCAATATTCCATACATTTGCCCGATAGCAAAAAATCAGCCCTGTGCCGATGATGATCAACGGACAGGCCTTGACGAAAAGATTTCCAATCTGATCAGGTCGCGCCAGAGGGGCGATAAAGAACTCATACAATGCCTGTACCGGATTATAGCCCAGCAAGGCAAAAATCACACCGCCAAGGGCAAGCGTCACCAACACCGAGAGGACAGGCACCGCGATGGTGAGGCGAAGCGACACATGCTTGCGTGGTTGCAGAATGATCATGACGCGCCTCTTTCTTGGCTGATTTTTCTCTTGGGGTTTTGGTGGGTTTGCCCTGATACCCGATCATGGCTTTCCCCCATCAGCAGACCAATATGTTCGGCGGTCACTTTGCTTGTCTCAAGAACATCAGAAAGCTTGCCTTCGTTGAGAACAGCGATGCTATGCGATATCTCAAATATTTCTTCCAAATCTTGTGAGATCATAATCACCGCTGATCCTTGACGCGCCAAATCCGCCATGGCGTTGCGAATAAATTGCGCGGCGGCGATATCCACCCCCCAAGTGGGTTGTGAGACAATCAAGACCTTGGGGGATTTTATAATCTCACGGCCGACCACAAATTTCTGTAAATTACCGCCAGAAAGGGATGACGCCAAGGGATCATCCGATGGTTGGCGCACATCAAACATCTTTGAGATTCGCCGTGCCATGGCAAGCGTTTGATCAAATTGAATCACCCCTTTTGCCACCACCCCATCTTCGTCATATCCGGTCAAAAGCGCGTTTTCCGACAAGGTCATGGATGGCACTGCCGCGTGGCCATTGCGTTCTTCTGGCACAAAGGCCAGATCAAGGGCTCGGCGACCTGTCGGCCCACGGCGGCTGATATCGGTGTCCTCGGTGAATATCATGGCGTCTTGATCTGGCC
>JALRFL010000022.1 GCA_023259875.1 Alphaproteobacteria bacterium | reverse complement strand
AGATCCCCTCGTGATGCGTGTGGCCTTGCTAGCAGGTTGCGCCCAAAGAGCCCTTGATCCTGACATTAACGCCAGCACTATCCGCCTTCTTAATCGGATAGGGGTGGAGGTAAAGGTTTATGCGGAAACCCATTGTTGTGGGGCTTTGGCGCATCATATCGGGGCGGTAGATGCCGCGCATCACAGCGTCAAAACCGCTATCCATCACTGGCATACCGCCCTGAAAGAAGGGGCGATTGATGCCATTGTCGTTAATGCCTCAGGTTGCGGAACTATGGTGAAGGATTATGGGCATATGATGCAGCATGATCCGGAATGGGCGGCAAAGGCGGCGGCGGTATCAGCGGCGGCCTGTGATATCACCGAATTGCTTGATCGGCTTGATTGGCAGGCGCTGCTTAGTTCTGAGACGCGCCACATGGCAAATGAAACAACATTGGCTTATCATTCTGCGTGTTCTCTCCAGCATGGTCAAAAGATACATGATCTGCCTTTGCGCTTGTTGCGGCAAGCTGGATTTCAAGTGGTACAACCGCGTGAAGGTCATCTTTGTTGCGGCTCCGCAGGGGTTTATAATTTGCTCCAGCCGGAATTGGCAGACGGGCTGAAATCACGCAAAACAGCGCACTTAAAAGCCACTGGCGCAGAGGTGGTGGCAGCAGGAAATATCGGCTGCATTAGCCAACTCAACGCATCAGATTTGCCCGTGCGGCATACGGTGCAATTTCTAGACTGGGTGACAGGTGGGCAGAAGCCGTTTTAAGGTGATAATGAGATAATCATAATCAGCTCTTATTCATCACCCCTCTTGAATATGAAGGGGAAATCCCCTTATATTTATAGGATAGAGATTAAGATTAGGTTTGCGTAATTCTATGGGAAGCTGGGGGAAGACTGATATGACACAAGTGCCGAGCGTTAAGGCTTTTTTTGATGAGGCGTCCAATACCATTAGCTATGTGGTTGTTGATCCGGCCACGAAAAAAACCGCAATCATCGACCCTGTGCTAGATTTTGATTACGCAAGCGGCACAATTTTTTATGATCATGCGGATGAAATTATTTCCTATGTCAAAGCCGAAGGGCTTGATGTGGTATGGCTGATTGAAACGCATGTTCACGCCGATCATCTGTCTGCCGCGCCGTATCTTCAAGAAAAGATTGGCGGTAAGATTGGCATTTCAGAAAAGATTACCGAAGTTCAGAATATCTTTGGCAAGGTGTTCAACGCCGGCACGAAGTTTGAGCGTGATGGCAGCCAGTTTGATCAGCTGTTTTCCGATGGGGACACCTATCAGATCGGGGAAATTGCCGCATCGGTGATCGCTACGCCTGGGCATACGCCGGCTTGTATGGCTCATATCATTGGTGATGCTATCTTTGCTGGTGACACCCTTTTCATGCCTGATGGCGGCACAGCAAGGGCAGATTTTCCGGGGGGTGATGCTCGCACCCTTTATCGGTCGATCAAAAGCCTGTTGGAATTGCCGCCGGAAACACGCATCTTTATTTGCCATGATTATGGCCCCAATGGGCGTGAGATCGCATGGGAAACCACGGTTGGTGAACAACGGGCTAATAACATTCATGTCCGAGATGGCATCAGCGAAGACGAATATGTCACTATGCGTGAGACGCGCGATGCCACACTGGCTATGCCAAAACTCATCATGCCATCAATTCAGGTCAATATGCGAGCAGGCCATTTCCCCGAAACCGAAGATAATGGGGAAACTTATCTCAAAGTGCCGGTCAAAGGATTGCGTTCCTGATCATAAATCCAGCCAATGAAGGGGCGCGAGGCCAGCAAAGTCGCGCCATCTTTTTTATTATCCTTGGCCTGTCACTGGCAGCATTGACAGGCGCAATGATGAAAGTCTTAACCGAAGAATTAGACCCGGTGCTGGTGGCGTGGCTTCGTTTTGTTGGTTATTTCAGTATCCTTTTACCGTTGGCAATATGGCGAACAGGGTGGAGGGCGTTTGCGCCGCCGCGCCCACAACTTCAGGTGCTAAGAGGGGTGATGCTGGCGATTGGCAATGTTGCCTTTATTATGGGGGTGCAACATATCGCTTTTGGTAATGCCATAGCCATTCTTTATATTTATCCGTTCCTTATGATCATCTTTGCCCCTATTTTTCTAGGCGAGAAAGTGGCAGCATCTGCATGGTTCGGGGTTGTTGGCGGATTTACCGGAGTGCTATTGGTGATGCGACCGGACCCTTTTGGTCTGGACGCCCATGCCATGATGATTGTCCTGTCGGGGGTCATGGTCTCTATGCAGATGATGATTAACCGCAAGCTAGGGGTGGCCGTTGATCCAATTGTCATGTCGATGTGGGGCGGCATGGCCGCCTCGATCAGTCTGATCCCTTTTTTGCCTGCTGTATGGGTGCCCCCTTTGCATTGGCCCTTGGGGATGTTGGCTTTGCTGGCTGTCATCAGTGCCTTAGCGCAAACGCTTATGATTATGGCATTGGCACGCGCGACCGCAGGCTCGCTTGCCCCGTTCACTTATTCTGAAATTGTATCAGGGATTTGTCTTGGGCTGATTATGTTTGGCACTTGGCCAGACCCGCTGGCGTGGGCAGGGATGATTTTCATCATCAGTAGCGGCGTTATGGTCGCCAGAGCCCAAGGCCAGTTGGTGTTGCGGCGACGCGAGAAAATGTAACGCGAATTGCCCTATTGGATGGCGGTAATCTCGCGGTTATTCTGATGCTGAAAAGCGGCCAAAAATATGGCTGGCGGCAGCACCAAGAACCACCCAAGCAATCAGGCCAACACCAAGCACGCGTGACGCAAATAGCGCGGCGACCTCTGGCGGCACAGGGCCGCGCAAATAGGTAACCTCAGGCGGGCCGAAGAGATGTGGGGCAAAGAGCAAGATCACCCCAAGCCCTATCATCTTTTGGGTTTTGGCAAACGCGAATAGCCATAACGCTACGGAAGTGGCTAAAGTCGTGGCAAACCACCAGACTTGCCGGGCTTCCAGATCAGCGCTAGCCCCACCGGGAACCTCTGGTGCTAAACCAAAACTAGGCGCTAGATGCAAGGCCACAAATCCCCCCACGCCCCAGATGATGCCATGGCGAAAGGTGGGATGTGCCGATATCAAGGATTGGTCTGATGCTATCCCCATGAGCGCCACAAGCATAAGCCCATAGCCACAATAAATCAGCAAAGAAAAGGCTAGACTCCACAGATCACGCGTCAGATCAAAGCCAGCATAACCCATTGAGATCATGGCCGGTTCTGCCCCGAAATGGACAAGCTGACCAGATTCATAAAGTTCTGCCAACAAAAGCACAGGCTGAACAAAATAAAGCTGTAATATTCCGCCCACTAGCCCTGCTAAGGCGCCAGCGAATATGGCGCTTGTCAAAAGACGCATAAACATTAATGCCTACCTTGAAAGATAGTCGTAAAAATAGGGATTAGTGGCAGGGAAAACCTGTGGCATGGCGTGTGTCATGCGCGGCACCATGAAGGCCTGGTGTCTGGGCATGGCCAGCAACAGCAAGGATACTAAAACCCAAGAGCATAACAGCAACATAAGTCACTAGTCGGCTAGATAGGTTGCTGGAAATATTTTGGGAAAGGGTCGTTGCGGCGGTATCTTTGGTCGTCATATTTGGCTCCATCTCCTGTCACACCCGACAGAAATGCGGTTAATATTACGCTCGGCAGGTCTCCTGACTTGCGCTTAAACGCCCCATCCCGCCTTCCCAGATAATCCAGTGGCATTAATGGATGTGGGCTCACGCTCACAGTTGCGGGGGCAGTCACGGCTAGGGCCCTCTAATCTTGGGTCATCCCCTCCCGTATTCCCTTTTCATCCAGCAGGCTTAGTCTGACTAGAACCGAACATCTGACTTTTGTCATTTTTACCGATCAAGTCAAGCATTAACTTGTTCTCGGGATTAGGCTTGACCTTCATCATGAGTATGGCATCGTAGGTAAAGTGAGAAAAGAGGTTGTGATGATGACGGAAATTTCTACAAAACCCTCTGCTAGCCCCGATTTACCCTTGGTCAGTATTGATCATGACGACGCATCAGGGATTGCGACGATAACCCTTAATCGTCCAGATCGCCGGAATAGTCTGTCACGCGCCATGATGGCGGCGATATGTGATGCGCTAAATACCCTTGAGGGCAATGCCTATGTTCGGGTGATCTTGCTACGGGCAGAAGGGTCGGTGTTTTCTGCTGGTCACGATCTGAAGGAAATTACCGCGGCGCGGCAAGATAGCGATGGCGGCAAGGCTTTTTTCGAAGCGACCATGGCGGATTGTGTGCGGCTAATGATGGCTATCACCCGATCCCCCAAACCTATTATTGCGGTAGTGGGCGGTCTTGCTACTGCCGCTGGTTGCCAGTTGGTGGCCAGTTGTGATCTTGCGGTCGCCAGTGATGCGGCGAGTTTTGCCACACCGGGGGTTCATATTGGGCTGTTTTGTTCAACGCCGATGGTGGCCTTAAGTCGGAATATTCCGCGCAAGCGCGCCATGGAAATGCTGTTGACAGGTGTTCCTATCTCGGCACATCAGGCGGCGGAGTGGGGGTTAGTAAATCAAGTGGTACCAGCAGGGGAACTTGATGCATCAGCCCTAGCCTTGGCGCAACGGATCACAAGCAAACCTCCTGTCACTTTGCGGATGGGTAAAGCGGCGTTTTATGACCAGCTGGACATGTCTTTATCCGATGCTTACGCGCATACAGCAGAGGTGATGGTGGAAAATATGCTTCACCCCGAAGCCAAAGAAGGCATGGATGCCTTTATTCACAAACGCCCAGCCGACTGGAAGAAAGTATTATCATAATGGATTATGCCTCTGTCATGGCCTCTGGCGTATTGAAATTTATTCAGATGACAGAACGCTTTTATTCCTCTGAAGCCGCGACGCTTTCCCTTTCTGACACTCGCCAAGCCTATGATCAGTTGTGCCGTGCGTTTGATTCCCCACTGCCGCCACATATGGCGGTTCATGATAAGACGGTCTTAGGGCGCGATGGCCATCATCAGATTGGTGTCAGATGCTATTCGCCTGAAAACACCAATGTGGATCATATTCTGATTTATCTGCATGGGGGCGGCTTTACCTTAGGCGGTTTGGATACCCATCACAGTATTTGTGCAGACATTTCCTATCGCAGTGGCGCGGAATTGGTGGCGGTGGATTATCGGCTTGCTCCAGAAAATCGGTTTCCCACTTTGCTAGAAGATGCTGAGGATGCGGTAACATGGGCGGCTTTGGCCTATCCGGGTCGGCGCGTGGTATTAATCGGTGACAGCGCCGGCGCGTGGCTTGCCGCTATGGTGTCTGCGGCCTTAGCATCAGATTTGCCAATAGCAGGACAGGTATTGATCTATCCATGGCTTGGGGGTGCGGCGACGAAAGGCAGTTACATTGAACACGCCAATGCCCCTTTGTTATCGCTCCGCGAGGCTATCGCCTGTGGCAAAGCCCTCTATGGTGATAATTATGATCACGAAACGGCCTCTCCCCCTTTGGCAAATAGGGATGCGTTTGGCTTGCCGCCTACCCGTGCCTTTGCCGCAGAATGTGATCCCCTTAGGGATGACGCCGCCGCGTATTGTGATAACATCATTTCCGCTGGTGGTGATGCCAGCCTAATGTTGGAAAGAGGATTGCCGCATGGGTATTTGCGCGGCCGCCACCATAGTGTTGAAATTGCCGAGGCGTTTGAGCATATTATTGATGCCGTCAAAGGGTTGATGCAATTGCCTAAGGACAGCGATGATCAGATTTTGAAAACAAGGTGAGACATATGACAACATCAGCAGATGCCATCATTATTGGAACAGGTGTTATTGGTACGGCAATCGCCTATGAAATGGCAAAAAAGGGGTATAGCACCATCTCCATTGACCGCAACAAACAGATCGGTCACGGTTCCACCGCCGGATCATGCGCCATTATTCGGATGCATTATTCTACTTTCGACGGCACCGCCTTTGCGTGGGAAGGCTATCATTACTGGCGCGATTGGCAGGATTATTTGCAAGAAAATGACGCCAGCAGTCTTGCCAGTTTTAAGGAAACAGGGTGTCTGGTCATGAAAACTGATGCCAATGGGCATCTGGAAAAACATATGGTCAACAGTAAGGCGTTGGATTGCCCGTTTGAAGAATGGGATGCTGAAACTATTACCCGTCGTTTGCCGATCTATTCGCTTGAGAGTTTCACTCCACCTCGGCGCATGGATGACGCTGATTTTGGCAAAGCGAACGGCAATCGGTTGCATGGCGGCGTGTTTTGGCCCAATGCAGGTTATGTTACGGATCCCGCTTTATCATCCCAGAATCTTGCCGCCGCGGCCAAGCGCCATGGCGCGAGGTTTGAAATGGGGGTTGAGGTGATTGAGATTCTTCAGCAATCAGGCCGCGTTTCTGGCGTAAAATTATCTCATGGTGAGACCATTTCTGCACCTGTGGTGATTAATGTCGCTGGGCCGGGTTCTGCTCATATTAATGCCTTGGCAGGTGTTGATCACGATATGGCGATCAAAACACGACCCCTGCGCCAAGAGGTCGTTCATGTCCCAGCCCCAGAAGGGTTTGATTTTGAACATAACGGGACAATAGTATCGGATAGTGATATCGCGTGTTATTGCCGCCCTGAACATGGCAATCATATCTTGATTGGAAGCGAAGACCCAGAATGTGACCCCCATCAATGGGCAGATAACGATAAGGATTATCCGCGCGATTTCACAGATCAATGGACGACCCAAGCCATGCGTTATGCCCAGCGTGTGCCCTCATTGGGCATTCCCTCTCAGACGCGCGGTGTGGTTGATCTCTATGATGCCTCAACCGATTGGATACCGATTTACGATAAATCCTGTTTGGGTGGGTTTTATATGGCCTGCGGCAGCAGTGGCAATCAGTATAAAAACGCCCCAATCGCTGGAAAATTAATGGCTGAACTGATTGCATATTGCGAATCTGGTCATGATCATGACACCGCCCCAATGGCCTTTACCCTCCCCTATATTCAGCGAAAAATTGATGCTGGGTTTTATTCGCGCAATCGTGCGATTAATGCGGAATCCAGCTTCTCGGTGCTGGGTTAGATCACGCGTGGTGATAATGCGCGACTCGCGTTAGGCCAGTGGTGGAGGCAAGCGAATGTCAAACGCCTCACGAAGCTGTTGATCAATATCAAGAGGAATATGAGAGATAGGCGGCTGTGCCAGAATTTCAGCCGCTTTTTCTCTGGCACGTTCGTCAATGCTGGTGCCGCCATTGGCTTGCCATTCTTCAATGCTTGTTCGGTTTGCCACAACCGGATAGGTGAAATCACTGTTCATACGGGCTAGGGTTGCTGGTTGACCTAGGAAATGCCCTTCGCCTGATGCTACCGCGCGAATATCATCAAGGGCAAGCGTGTCGGTATCGATCTGGGGCTTTTGACTGGCTCTGATAATTGCCCCAAGCATATCATTATCCAACACATAAGCGGCCATTGAGGCGGCCATTAAGCTGGCTTGGGCACCTGCGGCTTGGGTGACCAAATCTATGCCGGCCTCAACCGCGAGTGTCACATTCAATGCCTTTTCATATCCGCTTTGGGCATCAAGGGTTTTGCTGTCTGTTGCCCCGGCAATCGTGGAACTTGGCCAACCATAAAACTGTGCCATTTGGGCAGAAGCGGCGGTAAGTAACGCTTGCTCACCACTGCCGCCACTCATACCACCTGTGCGCAGGTCTGTAATCATGGGGCGTGGGCCAAAGACAGCTTTTGCTTCGGGGTTTGCCGCCCATGCAATGACCATTCCGGCAAGGGTTTCTGCCATGGTTTGGGCGAGGCAACCGGCCATGGTGACGGGGCTAGATGCCCCAAGCTGGCCAAAGGTGTTGATCATCACAGGAACACCAGCCTTGGCGGCGGTAATAATCACTTGGCAAGATTCCGCATCAAAGCGCAATGGCGGAACCGCGTGATTAATGTTAAAGCCAAAAAATGGCCGTTGCCTGAAGGCGTCTTCTGATCCGGCAATAGCATAGGCCATGGCAATGACAGCGGCGGCGGTATCTTTTGAAGACGCGCTGGTCAAAATGGGTTTCGCCGTTCCGGAAAAACACGCATAAGCCGTGTTGATATCCATTGTCTCGACATCCGGTATATCCCCTGCCACCACCGACCGAGAAAAGAAATGAATATGCGGCAAATGATCCACTAGCCTTGCCGCGTCGTAAAGGTCTGATAGCCGCGAAGGGCGATAACAGACTTCCCCGGCATCGTCATATTCCAAGATTTGTGGTGAGGCTCCGCCACTGCCAAGATAGACATAACCCTCACCAAGGGGCATATCATAATCTGGGTTGCGGCCATGAAGGGTGAAGGTCTTTGGCAGATCAGACATGGCCTGTTCAATCAAATGGGCAGGAATAAGAAGCCGGCCTGTTTCTGATGGTTTTGCGCCTTTGGGGATAAGCAGGCTTAGGACTTCATCCGGGGCGTCTTTTAGTCCGATCTCAGCAAGGATGGTCAAGGCCGCGTCATGAATGATCTGACACTGGGCTAAGGTCAAAGGGGTTAAGCCGCCAGATTGTGCTTTTAGCCGTTGGCTTTGGGCTTTTTGCTGGTTGTGATGATTGCCTCTACGGCGGCGACCGGAGCGTGCAGATGTGATGGCATCGGTTGACATGATCCCCTCTTTGATCACAATTCTTATCTATGAAAGGCCTTGAAAAACTATAACACAGTTGCCATCAATGGCAATCAGAGCGTAGCCTTAATGATCATGACATAAAAAGCCTATCGTCATATTTATGGTAATTGTCAAAAGCATTGTGAGGGGGATGAGATGTTTCCAGAAAATCCGGTTATTGCCATCATTGGAACAGGTGCTATGGGCGGGGTTTATGCCGGGTTGTTTGCTGAAGCCGGAAAGCAAGTTATCGCTATTGATACTTGGGCAGAGCATATCGACACCATCACACAGCAAGGGTTGCATTTAAGTGGGATATCTGGCGATAGGATGATCGCCAACATCACGGCATCCACGGATATCGGTGTGGCCAAAGACGCGGATGTGTTTGTGATCGCCACCAAAGCATCAGGTGTTGGGGCGGCGGCAGAAGCGATTGCCAAAATGGCACGGCCAGAGGCGTTGATCCTGACTATTCAGAACGGTCTTGGGGCGGCGGATCGCATTGCCCAATATATGCCAACAGATCAAGTGCTGGTGGGTGTGGCTGAGGGGTTTGGCGCCTCAATCGTTAAGCCGGGGCATATTCATCATAACAATATGCGGCAGATTCGCATTGGCGAGATTTCAGGCGGCATCACACCGCGATTGCAGGCATTAGAGGCGCTGTGGCAAAAGGCAGGATTTAAGGCCACGGCCTATGCTGATATCAATCAGCTGATCTGGGAAAAATATATTTGCAATGTTATGCTAAGTGCCCCTTGCACGGTGTTTGATTGCGCGGTGGGGGAGCTGTTTGCCCAGCCCGAATGGCGTGATATCGCCCTTAATACCATGCTTGAGGCCTATCGCATTGGCGTGGCTAAGGGCATTAATTTTTCTTTTGATGATCCCGTGGCTTATGCCACCGCCTTTGCCGAAGGGATACCGGCGGCCAGCCCATCTATGCGACTGGACCATCAGGCCAAACGGCGATCTGAAATTGATGCGATTAATGGGATGGTCTCGGTGCTGGGTAAGGAAATGGATATCCCAACGCCTTACAATCAAGTGCTATCAGCAGAGGTGCGGCGGCGTGAGGATGCGTTCTAGCCGCTGATTTTGCCAATCAGAATGACGATCCCAACCCCGATCAGCAAAACGCCTGAAACCGTATTAAGGCGCTTGATACGCCCCGGGGTGTTGAGCCAGCCTCGGCTTTTTCCGACCATCACCCCAAGCACCAGATTGCCTGTAAACGGAACCACCATAGAAACCAAGCTGATTAACAAGGCATCCGTCATGGTGATGCCGCTCAAATCAAAAAATCCGGGCAATAACCCCATATAAAACAACATCGCCTTGGGGTTGCCGATGATGACCAGAAGCCCAGCGCTAAAACCCGCGAGAAACCCTGCCCGTGTTAGACGGCTTAGCCGTTCAGGGGGGGTATCGGCATGACGAATCAGCATCACCCCCATGGTGAAAAAAATCACAACCGCAATCAGCGCGAGGATGTCCAGAAAATTAGCATTGAGGCTAACCAGAACGCTAACCCCTGCCATCGCTGCAAGAGGCCAGATAAAATCCCCTAATGCTACCCCTGCAGCAAGGGGCCAGACCCCATGAAATCCGCTGGATACAGCGCGCGCCAATATCGCCACCCATACCGGCCCGGGGGTGAGAAACAGAACAAAAATGGCCAATGCATATAGCCACAAATCATAAAAAGACAGGGTCATGTTATTGTCGGGTATTGAACGGTTTGTGTCTTATCCAGAGATATTTCTTATGTTAACTGTGCCTGTAATTATCTTAGAGTTAATCATGACGCTAACAGGTTTGCACCATCATATCGTGAAGTCATAACACAATGATATTATTATATCATCAAGGTTTGCCATTCATGTTATATCAAACATCTTATGGTCAGTGATATGTTAGATAAAAGGGAGATAATCTCATGGCAGAACAGATGAAGACACAGGCGCGTGTGGTTGTTATTGGCGGCGGTGTTGTTGGGGCGTCGGTGCTATATCATCTGACCAAACGCGGTTGGACAGATGTCATGCTGCTTGAGCGGAAAGACCTTACCTCTGGTTCTACTTGGCACGCGGCAGGGGGGATGCACACGATTAACGGTGATCCGAATGTTGCCAAATTACAGCAATATACGATTAAGCTCTACCGTGAGATTGAAGAAATATCCGGTCAGGATATCACCATGCATATCACTGGCGGCATTATGATGGCCGCCACCCAAGAAAGATTTGATTGGCTAAAGGGCGTTTATGCCAAGGGCAAATATCTGGAAATGGAAGGCCTTGAGCTGGTTACGGCAGAACAAGCGGCGGAACTGATGCCTCTGATTGACCCTAGCCAATTTGTCGGCGGTATGTTTGACCCCATCGAAGGCCATCTTGATCCCTATGGTGTCACCCATGCCTATGCCAAAGCGGCGAGGAAGGCCGGCGCGGTTTATTATACCCAGACCAAGGTGGAAAGCCTTACCCAAAAACCCGATGGAACATGGACGGTTCACACCAATAACGGGGATATTCAAGCCGAACATGTTGTCAATTGCGGCGGTTTATGGGCGCGTGAGATTGGCCGCATGGTTGGACTGGAATTGCCCGTGCTAGCTATGGAACATATGTATCTGTTGACCGAAGATATGCCAGAGGTGGCAGAGATCAACACATCCACAGGCAAAGAAGTGTTGCATGTTGTTGACTTTGACGGTGAGATTTATCTGCGTCAGGAACGCGGCGGTATGCTGATGGGCACTTATGAGCGGTCATGTAAGCCATGGTCTGAACACGACACCCCATGGGAATTTGGGCATGAGTTGTTGGAGCCGGATATTGACCGTATTGCCCCATCCCTTGAGGTTGGCTTTAAGCATTTCCCCGCTTTTGAAAAAGCCGGTATTCGTCAGATTATCAATGGGCCATTTACTTTTGCTCCGGATGGCAATCCTTTGGTTGGGCCAGTGCGCGGCATGACCAATTTCTGGAACGCTTGCGGCGTGATGGCAGGGTTCAGCCAAGGCGGCGGCGTTGGGCTGTCACTGGCTAACTGGATGGTTGATGGTGATCCGGGTTTTGATATCTGGGCCATGGATATCAGCCGTTTTGGGGATTACGCCAATATGGCCTATACGAATGCAAGGGTGAGAGAGAATTATTCGCGGCGGTTTTCTATCCGCTACCCAAACGAAGAATTAACAGCCGCTCGCCCCCTGATGACAACACCTATTTATGGTCGTTTGGCTTCTGCTGGGGCGCAATTTGGCGCGGCTTATGGTCTGGAACAGGCGCTATGGTTTGCCCCTGATGGGGTCAAGGATGTGTTTAGTTGGCGGCGCAGTACAGATTTTGATCATGTCGGGGCAGAGGCCAAAGCCGTTCGCAATGGTGTTGGCCTAATGGAAACTTCGGGTTTTGCAAAATATCGCATTACTGGCGCTGGTGCCGCGGCATGGCTTGATCAGATGCTGGCGTGCCAGTTGCCAGAGATCGGCCGTATGACCCTTGCGCCTATGCTAAAGGCAGATGGTAAGGTGATCGGCGACTTCACGCTGTCGCGTCTTGCTGAGGATCAGTTTATGATTATTGGCTCGGGTGTTGGGGAAAATTATCATATGCGCTGGTTCACTTCACACCTGCCTGATGATGGCAGTGTTGCTATCTCGTCGCTTGGGCAAGGCATGACAGGGTTATCGCTTGCCGGGCCAAAATCGCGTGATGTGCTGGCGGCCTTAACACGGGAAGATGTCTCAAATGACGGGTTCCGTTTTATGGATATTCGCCAAATCCATCTTGGCATGGTTCCGGTGATTATTGGCCGGGTCAGTTATACGGGTGACCTTGGCTATGAGATATGGGTGAAGCCCGAATACCAACAGCGTTTGTTTGACGATATTATGGCCGCTGGGGCGGCGCATGGCATCCGATTGGTGGGTAGCCGGGCGCTTAATGCGCTAAGACTAGAAAAGAATTTTGGCAGTTGGGCGCGAGAATATCGGCCTACTTATGGGCCGGTGGAATGTGGCCTGTCACGGTTTGTTGCTTATGACAAAGCCGCAGATTTTATTGGTAAGGCCGCCGCTCAAAAAGAAAAAACAGATGGTGGAAAAATGCGCCTTCGCGCCTTTGTGGTTGAGGCTAATCAAGCCGATGTGATCGGGGATGAACCTATTGCCCATAATGGTGAAGTGGTTGGTTGGGTGACCTCTGGCGGATATGCGCATGCGTCGGGGAAATCTGTTGCGCTTGGCTATGTGCCAAAGGCCTTAGCTGATCAACCCGAAGGTTGGGAAATTGAACTCTTAGGCGAAATGTTGCCATCCCATCTTCAGGCGACACCGCTGTTTGATGCCAATGGAAGCCGAATGCGATCATAGCAGAGGTGCGTTTTGCGTGTTATGCTTATCCTAGGAAAGCCAGTTATGCTTGCTTGATGCGGCTAGACCATAAGGATATTCAATATGAGCAAAACAATCAGATATGGCATTGGCGGCCTTATCGTCGCATCGGCGATGGGTGCGGCAGGGTTTTGGTATATCCAACACAAGGCTCAGATTTTTGCTGGCGGCATGCTAACCAAGGCAGAGGCCTATGTGGAACAAAACATGGATGGGTTCAGCCTGTCTTATGGGGATTATTCCGCAAATGGGTTCACGCGCGCGCTTACGGTCTCTGATATCAGGCTTACCTCTGATGAGGGGCACAGCATCACCATAGACCAGATTACCGTTGCCGGTGATGATGAGGTCATTGATGTAATTGACGCCGCACAGATCAGCGTGACCGGAAATGGGCAGAGCCTTGCCACTATCGGTGGGTTAGAAATCCGTCAAGCGGCTATCCTAAAAAATGATGTCAGGGCATTGGCAAGCGACCCGATGCGACTTGTGCAAATGCTGGTGGTGGATCGGATTACCCTTAAAAATACAGCGCTAGCACAAGATCGTGAAAGCCTCCGCTTTAGCAAGTTAGAGCTTACCAATATCAAAGACGCCAGCATGGGAATTGCGGTTGAGAATCTGGAGGCGGAAAGCTTTGGTGATGCAGTCAGTGCCAGCGCCTTTACTGTTGATCGGATAGATATTCTTCCTCTTATGCTCTGGGACGAAGAAGCGATGATCCGCAATCAGCTGGGCATATCCGCGTTTGAAATTAAAAACCTCAAGGTCAAATCTGCCTCTGGAAATATTAATGCTAAATCCATAGCGATCAGCGATATGACGCGTGATCGCGGAATGTTGACCAGTATCAATATTGCCATAGACGATATGATCTCAACCCCTGATCTGATGGCCAATCCGGAAATAAAAGCCATCATGATGACAACTGGCATTGAGGAGTTCGCAGTTGATCTTTTGATGAACTATGAGGTGAGTTTAGAAAAAGAAACCGTAAGCATGAATTACGACATGGATGTTGCGGATCTGGGGAAATTGGATATCTCGGGTTTGATAACCGGAATGGATAAGCGCACTTACGAGATGATACTTGCTAACGCTTCTGGGGATATGCCCCAAACTGCTTTAGCAGAGACGCCTCTTGCTTTGGATCATTTTGAGTTGATTTACACCGATGACAAATTGGCAGATATCATGCTGGATGCGTATTCGGGCGGAAATCGGGAGGCTTTAGCTGAGAATATATCAAGAGCGATTTTGTTTTATGGGATGCTAAGCCAGCAATTAGATTTTGTTCAGCCTTTGGCGGCGGCAACATCTGATTTTATTCGTGGCGGTAACCGTTTTGCTATTGCGTTAAAAGCCAAGGC
This sequence comes from Alphaproteobacteria bacterium, assembly GCA_023259875.1. Taxonomy (GTDB): domain Bacteria; phylum Pseudomonadota; class Alphaproteobacteria; order Puniceispirillales; family UBA1172; genus UBA12202. The sequence continues at coordinate 334 of JALRFL010000022.1, read as the reverse complement.
CCCCCTTGATCAAGGCACCGCATTTGAAGCCATGAGGGACGGAACTATCAGCAATTTTGTCACCCTTACCGCATCAGGAAGCTAAACCGTTAGCTCTTGTACGCATTGGAGTATTTGTTATTTTTGCAATATAATTAATCAAAGACTGATGAAAAATTTTTTTGAAGCCATTGCATACCTCTTCGAAGAAGTCCTGTTTACCCCTTTCGAAATGCTCCGTAATCTCGAACTTCAAAACTGGTGGGTCGCCAATGGTGCTTCTTGGCTTTTTTTGTTAATCGGATTTGCTGCTGCAACCTACTGGACGCTTCAATTAAAAGGGTTTAACGATCGT
>JALRFL010000217.1 GCA_023259875.1 Alphaproteobacteria bacterium | reverse complement strand
GCATAAAAGGCTGAGACAAGATGTGGGGGGGGAGTTCAGTGTCACCATCTCAAAAAACTTATGATGTTGTTATTGTTGGCGGCGCTATGCTGGGGTCGTCATGTGCGTGGTTTTTGAAAAAACACTATGGCTTTAAGGGGTCGGTCCTCGTGGTGGAACGGGATATGACTTACGAATGGGCTTCTACCTCGCACACCAACTCTTGTGTCAGACAGCAATTCTCAAACGAATTGAATGTCCGCATTTCTCAATACACGGCAGAGTTTATTCGCGAATTTCAGGCATATATGGCACCGCTTCCAGATGTGCCTGAACTGAAAATTCAAAACTTTGGTTATCTCTATTTAACAGATCAACAAGACAAGGCCGATATTCTGCGGAAATTGCAAGTTATTCAATCAGATTTAGGCGCAGGGACGGTGATTCTTTCTCCGGATGAGATCGCCGCGCGGTACCCGTTTTATCAGCTTGACGATATTGTATTAGGTTCTCTCAACACCAAGGACGAAGGCTATTTTGAGGGCAGCACCATCTTTGAATGGTTTCGCCGTGGCGCGCGCAGCGCAGGCGTGGAATATATTGAAAACGAAGTGATGGCGATTGGTCGTTCCGGCCGCCGTGTGAATAGCGTTACCCTGAAATCTGGGGAAGAAATTAGCGCCGGAACGATTATCAATGCCAGTGGGCCAAGGGCGTCCCGTACCGCCGAAATGGCAGGGTTTGATCCCCTGCCTGTTGAGCCGCGTTGCCGCTATACCTATATCATTGATGCCGAACATCCCCTCGAACAAGTGATGCCATTGACGATTGATCCAAGTGGTATTCATTATCGCCCTTATGGTCGTGACGGAAATCAGTATATGGTAGGCTCACCGCCAGCTGATGATTACCCCCGTGCGCCAGATGATTTTTCCATGGATCACAATTATTGGCAGGACCATGTCTGGCCGATTTTGGCTAGCCGAATTCCGGCCTTTGAATCTGTGAAGATGATCAATGTCTGGGCAGGGCATTATGCCTATAACACCCTAGATCAGAATGCTATTGTCGGCCTGCATCCGGATTGTGACAATTTCATTTTTGTAAATGGCTTTTCGGGGCATGGGTTACAACAATCTCCGGCCATGGGGCGAGGGGTGGCGGAGCTGATTCTTAATGGGTCTTATCAGAGCCTTGATCTTAGCCCCTTGGGAATTGATCGGATTCTGGAAAACCGCCCGTATCTGGAAATGGCGATTATCTGATCGTGGCCATCAGACAATAACAAGAAAGGAAATCACATGACATTATCCCTAGCGGGTATTGCTGTTGCCCGTAAAATTATGGCAGCCATGGAAAAGCAGGACGAAGCAGAAGTGACGGTTGAGGCCGGCATCACCAATGATGCGCGTGGCCGCAAACGCCTGCGGCAGGTTAGTGTTCTGTTTGCGGATGACTGGCAAGATGCTTGCCAAGAGATTGGCAAAACATTGGATTGGTCTGATCGTCGGGCGAATCTGTTGATCACTGGCGGTAGATCACCGCAACAAACAGGCGGTATGATCCGCATTGGTGAAGTCGAATTGCGGATCGTTGAGGAAACCGCGCCTTGCGAAGTCATGGACGCCACCAGCCACGGATTGCGGCAGGCCTTGATGCCAAATTGGCGAGGCGGTGTATGTTGTCAGGTGCAACAGGGCGGAAAGATTAAGATAGGGGATAAAGTCACCTTAGAATAAATCCATTGGGATAAGCCACCTTGCAGGATCAGAATGTTCGCGCTAGTATAGAAACATTCAAAACTGGAAAAGCCCAATGACTAATATTATCGATAAATGTCTGGAAGCCGGATTACGCATTACCAATCAACGCCGCATTATTATTGAGCTGATTGATAGCGCTGATGACCACCCTGATGTTGATACTATTTATCGGCGCGCCATTGATATAGATGACACCATTTCGCTTGCCACCATCTATCGTACGGTCAGTTTGTTAGAACAAGCCGATCTGATTGAAAAGGTTGAGGTGGGTGACGGAAAAGCCAGATATGAGCTGGCGCGCGGCCATCATGAGCATCTGGTCGATGTTGATACCGGCGATATTCATGAGTTTTATCACGCAGAACTTGAAGAACTAAAAGAGAAAATTGCCAGGGATATGGGCTTTGAGCTAGTCGGGCACCGGCTGGAATTATTCGGGCGCAAGCTGAAACCCAATTGATTTGATATCCGAAGCCTCAAAAGTGTCTCAAGGATAGGCGAGACGGGCAAAGGCTAGTTTCAGAAGTTTTGCAAATCATTCTCAATAACATTGCAATTCACGGCTTTAGTGATAGGATCACCGGCTGATAGGAAATAGCCAGTAGGTCACCCATGTTGGGTTCATTGCATCATTATGCCCATGCGCCATCCCCTTGGAAAGGTCAAGGTTGGCTCAACGCGATTTTGATTTCGGTTTGTCTTATTCTTATTCTCCCGGTTTTGGCTCTGGTCATTACCGCGATGGGGGATAACCGTGATCTGATGCAACATCTGATCGAAACGGTATTGTTCCGGTATTTGAGCAACACCATGATCCTGATCGCTGGTGT
>JALRFL010000140.1 GCA_023259875.1 Alphaproteobacteria bacterium | reverse complement strand
AAGCTATTTTGAAGCCATGGCAAATAGTGGCGTCACCGACGCGGTGGCGGAGTTGATCGGCCCAAATATTAAACTTCACCATACCAAGATTAATTCCAAATTGCCGCATTCGGCGACCGTGGTGAAATGGCATCAGGATTTCCCCTTCACCCCACATAGCAATGATGACCTGATCACCGCCCTGTTGATGGTGGATGAGGTAACCATGGAAAATGGACCGCTTGAGGTTTGGTCAGGCACCCACAAAGGTGAGATTCACAGCCTATGGCATGATGGCATCTTTACCGGCGCGGTGGATGATGCGGTAACCCATGAAGCGCTTGAAAACCGGTCTTATTGCACTGGCAAGGCTGGCAGCGTCTGTTTAATGCATACCCGGCTTTTACACGGGTCAGCAAAGAACACCTCTGATCATCCCCGAACACTGTATATCATGGTCTTTAGTGCCGCCGATGCGATTGCCCTTACGCCCTCGCCCGTGCCATCTCAGCATCAGGGCATGGTCGTCAGGGGACATGATGATGGCCGTGTCCGAGCCGTTGATTTTGAAATTGAACGGCCGGAATTGCCCAAAGGCTCATCCTTTTTCACCCAACAGACTCATCATGAGGACACCCATGGCTGAGAGCATCACCCCTTCATCACAATATGATGCCATTATTATTGGGGCCGGACATAATGGTCTTGTTTGTGCGAATTACCTAGCTCGGGCAGGTAAGAAAGTGGCCGTGCTGGAACGCCGCGGTATTGTCGGTGGTGCCGCCGTCACCGAAGAAATCGCAGATGGCTATCGCGCCTCAATCTATTCTTATTTGATGAGTCTGTTGCATCCACGCATTATTAATGACTTTGAATTGCGCCAACACGGGCTTGAGGTGCTGCCATGCTCGGATATGGTATCCCCTCTTGATGGTGAGGATTATATTCTTTTTTCTGATAATATCGCCAAAACTCAAGCGTCCTTTTCCCGATTTTCCAAACATGACGCAGAGATTTACCCCGCCTTTGATGCCTATCTTAACGATGCCGCGAATATCGTCCGCAAGTTGTTATGGGAAACCCCGATAGACCCATCAGAACGCAGTTGGAAAAACTTTCGCGCAGGCGCATCCCTGTTGTGGCGTTATCGGAAAATTGGCCGCAAAATGTATCGCATTGTCGATATGATGACCATGAGTGCCTATGATTTTCTTCGCGAATGGTTTGAAGATGAGCGCGTGATGGCGGTCATAGCCTATTATGCGTCTATTGGCACATTTGCTGGGCCTAAATCCCCTGGTTCTGCCTATGTCATTATGCACCATATCATGGGCGAGCATGAGGGCGCTGGCGGTTGGGGTTTTATCAAAGGCGGTATGGGAAAAATCACCGAGGCCTTAGCAAGCTATGGAAAAACCAAAGGCGTTGATATTATCACGAATGCTGAAATCGCAGAGATTACCGTCAAAGGCAACCGTGCGACATCGGTCATTACCACCGATGGGCGTGATTATCACGCGCCTATTATTGCGTCTAACCTATCGGCGAAGGCGCTTTATCTTAATCTGATTGATCATCAGCATCTGCCGGATGAGGTGTTAAGGGAAATCCGCGGCTATCGCACCATGTCCACCGCGTTTAAGATGAATGTTGCCTGTGAACGGCCACCACAATACCGAATGTTGCCAAAGTTACGCGCCGATGGGGTGTTGGGGAATTTTGACTATCCCACCTATATGCATATTGCCCCTGATATCGACTATCTGGAACGCGCCTATGATGATGCCAAATATGGCTGGTATTCCAAAGAACCCTTTATGACCCCGGTATGCCCAACCATTGTTGACGATACCCTTGCCCCACCAGGCAAACATGTTGTTAATTTTTTTGGTGGTCATGCCCCCTATACCCTCAAAGATGGGGATTGGGCAAAAGAGAAAGACAATTTCAAGCGCAATATCTTTAAGCAGATTGAGGCCTATGCCCCCGGATTTTCCAATGATGTTGTTGAGGCACAGTTGCTAGTTGCGCCAGATATTGAACAGAATGTCGGCTTACCTATGGGGCATATTTTCCATGGCGAGCTTAGCCCTGACCAATTGTTCTTTCAGCGGCCGGTTTCGGGATATTCCGATTATCGGACGCCGCTGAAAGGGCTTTATATCTGTGGGTCTTCTATGCATCCGGGTGGCGGCGTATCCGGCATTCCGGGGCATAACGCCGCTCGTGAGATTCTAAAAGATAACGGGAAAAAGTTACGCTAATCAGGGATTAGCGTTAAACGCGCCGCCATCAATCAAAAGATTTTGGCCCACCACATATCCCGAATTGGCACCACATAAGAACGCGCAAGCCTGTCCAAATTCATTGGCCTCCCCTAATCTGCGGCAAGGGTTGCCGGCTTCGGCTTCGGCGCGAACTTCTGCGGCTGGCATATTTTCTTTTTTTGCTCTTGCTTCAAAAAGGCTGGCAATGCGGTCGGTATTAAATTGCCCCGGCAAGAGCCCGTTAATCGTGACATTGTGCTGAGCCACCTGACGCGCGAGACCGGCAACAAAACCAGTTAAGCCCGCACGCGCCCCATTCGAAAGCCCAAGATGCGGAATAGGATTTTTTACCGAACCTGAGGTGATATTTACGATACGGCCAAAGCGTTGTTTGATCATCGGATCAATAACCGCCTTAATCATTTCAATAGGGGTGAACATATTGGCATTAACGGCATTCATCCAATCTTCACGCCCCCAATCCCTAAAATCACCGGGGGGCGGGCCACCAGCGTTATTAACGAGAATATCAACCACCCGATCTGCCGCGCCTAACACTTCGGCACGGCCTTGTTCGGTGGTGATATCTGCGGCGACAGCCACCACATTGACCCCGTGTTCAGAACGAATACGGTCAGCCGCATCCTTGAGGCGATTAGCATCAATGCCATTCATGATCACATCCACGCCATTTGCGGCTAATTCATTGGCGCAACCAAATCCAAGCCCTCGGCTAGACGCGCATACGATGGCAAGTTTGCCTTTAATTCCTAAATCCATGTTTTCATTCCCTTCTTCGTTCTAATCTTGTTCCAAGGTTTTTCGTTAAAATAAGGTGGCTTGACCGTCATTGAGAATTTTTCTTGCCATGCTTAAGTTGACTTTCTTTTTTTCTGTGATGCTCATCTCATCAAGAGCTTGGATGGTGTGAACCGCGCTCTCATAACGGCGTTCCATGCGCTTAACTATATAGGTGATGATATCTTCATCAAGTGCCAGACCTTTATCATCTGCTAATTTTTGTAACAGATCATGAAGCATAGCATCATCAGGGGTTGTGATTTGGGCGGTATTGATTACCGCTAGCCGTGAGGCAACATCAGCGAGTTTCCAAGGCATAGATGCCGGTGACTGGTCTGCCAGCATTAATAATGAGCCTGCAGCACCGGTGAAACGCGTTAGCGCCAAAAACACCATATCATCAGGCCAGTCAGAGGTCGGAGCAAGCCCATCAAACACATAATGCTGTGTCGGATCAAGATAATCTATTCCGTCTTTGAGATGGGTAAGGGTTGTGGCCCCAGAGGTTTCTGTCCAAATGCTCGCCAGATGGGTTTTCCCCGAACAGCGCGGCCCATGAATAATCAAGGCGCGGATCATCCCCGGCCATTCTGGCCAACGGTCAATCCAATCTGCCGCCATGGCATTACACGCACCGATAATAAATCGGCCGCGCGCGTGATTGTTAGGGCTGGGAAAATCTAATGTGGTCTGGCGGATGGTCATGATCGGGAATGTTATATTTTATTTCTGATAAGGTTGCAGTATGAAAATCAGGTTAGTTATCCGCCAACAAAAGATAACCGCCCACCGCCGAATCGGGATTGGCATCCAGCCGATATCCGGCCTGCTCAAGCGCGTAATCCAACGCCTCACGCGAGCCGTTTAGGGTCATGTCTAGGATAGCCGCATCCGCCGATAACTGGCGCAAATCAATCTGTTCAATCGGTGACAGCGCCTCAAGCTTTGCCATTAGCGAAAACCACTGGTCTAGCGAGATCACCCCAACCGAGATGCGGATCACATTCTGGGCGTTCAAATCAACCAGATTGGCTTGCCGCCAGACATATTCAATATTCTTGACCATTTCATTTGCCATCCGATTTAATTGTTCAGGCAATTCTTCTGCTGATGCCATCGGCAGATAGGAATCTTCTATATCGGCCAGTTTTTCACCATTCCGGTTATAAAGCTCACCTGTCACTACCAACGCAATGCCATTATCCGCTAGCGTTACCCTCGCCGTGCTAACCAGCATCATTGCCGCAGGATCAAGTTCAACCGCCTTTTTCAAACTGGCGGTGCGTTGATCCATAATGCCCTGCCCCGTGATAGAGCGTTCAATGGCAAAGCCAGACGGAATAGCCAATTGCACCAAGCCGTTATGATCTGGCAGGATATTTTCTACCGCCCGTTTCCAAGGATTAGGTTGCTGCCACAGGGTGGCGCGCCCACCAGACACAAAGACCGGCAAAACCATAATCCGATCAGACAGCAATTCGGCGTAAGCGATATTGTTTTCACGAAACAGCTCACGCACCATTAGGCGATCAAAACAATAATCCAGTTTAGCAATATAACGGGTTGTTAAAACGGTTTCGCTATCTACCCTTGTGAACAATAACATGGTGGAAGGATCAACTGTTTGTAACGCGGCGCTATCCTGACCATCAATAACCAATCGGTTGAGCAGGGTTTGCCATGCCTCGGCCAAGGCGCTTTCGGTGGCGATTTGCCGTGCCAGATTGCCTGTGCCTGCCTCGGCCTCAACATCAAGCCCTGAGATTAAAAAGGCATCTGACACGCAAGCTTGGTCAGCAACCGCAGGGGAAAGGTTTGCCATGCCGCAAAGCATTGCCAAAACAACTAATACACGCGATGATTTCCCTTTGACCGTCATTTGGATACCCTCTATGACTAGACTTTAACCTGTTTCTAAACTGGAGGCTACCATATCTGATCCTCAGAAAACAGAAGGCATGACCTATCGAGACGCAGGGGTCGATATTGACGCTGGTGATGCGTTGGTAGGCCGTATTGCCAAAGACGCGGCACGCACCCGTCGCGCAGGGGCGGATAGCTCGCTAGGCGGCTTTGGGGCGCTATTTGATCTCAAAGCGGCTGGATTTTCAGACCCTATACTGGTCGCCGCCACTGATGGCGTTGGAACAAAACTGGAATTAGCACGCCAAGCTGGTCTTTATCGCGGCCTTGGGATTGATCTGGTGGCTATGTGCGCCAATGATATTCTGGCGCAAGGGGCGGCTCCGTTATTTTTTCTGGATTACTACGCCACCAGTGCGCTTGATAGTGATATAGCGGCGGATATCATCGCTGGGATTGCTGATGGGTGTCTTGAAACTGGCGCGGCCTTAATTGGCGGTGAGACAGCAGAAATGCCAGGGGTTTACCCCAAGGGCGGATTTGATCTGGCCGGGTTCTGTGTTGGCGCGGCAGAAAGAGGAAGATTGCTTGACCGTCAGATGACTGCCCAAGGTCAGGTGGCTATTGCCATCGCCTCAACGGGCGTTCATTCCAATGGGTATTCTCTGGTGCGGCGCGTGCTGGAACATGGCGGCTTTACGCCAGATGATCCTGCGCCTTTTCAGCCTAGCCAAAGCCTTGGCCAAGCCTTACTTGCCCCAACCGCCCTTTATGCAAAGGCGGTGATGCCATTAATCACTGATGGCAAAGTCACCTCAATTTCCCATATCACAGGTGGGGGATTGGTTGATAATCCGCCACGGGTATTTTCAAAAGATTTGGCATTAGCGTTAGATATGACCAGCTGGTCCTTACCGCCGCTTTTTGCTTGGCTTCAGCAAATCGGACAAATTGCCCCTATGGAAATGCTACGCACCTTTAATTGCGGAATTGGTATGCTGGTCACGGTTGATGCAGCAGATGCCAAAACCGCGATTGCAACGATATCAGACGCAGGGTTTTCCGCTTGGCAAGCCGGCACGCTGATTGCGCGCGGTGATGGCCCTGCGGTGCGTTTTGATCATCTCGATCAATGGAAGGTGGCAGATTAATGCTTCGCCTAGCCGTGTTGATCTCTGGCAGGGGGAGCAATTTGCAATCGCTGATCGCCTATACCGCCCAAGACACGGTTCCGGCCATGATTGTTAAGGTGCTGGCAGATAAACCAGCCGCAGGATTAGCGCTTGCCGAGGCGGCAGGCATAGAAACCGAAACCATTGACCCAAGCCTTTACCCTGACCGAGCATCTTTTGAAGAAAGCCTTATTACCGCCATTGATAAAGCTAAGGTGGATATCATTTGCCTTGCGGGATTTATGCGCGTTCTGTCGCCGTCATTTTGTCGCCGCTACCTTGGAAAAATTATCAATATTCATCCCTCGCTTTTGCCGCAATATAAAGGGCTGAATACGCATCAACGCGCACTGGATGATGGGGCAAAACAACATGGGTGTAGTGTTCATATTGTCACCGCTGAATTAGACGATGGCCCTATCGTCGCCCAACATCAGGTTGCCGTGAACACAGCAGATGATCAAGACCGTTTGGCGGCCAGAGTGTTAGCCGAAGAACATAAACTATATCCTGCCGTGATAGGGGCGATAGCCGCAGGTCTCATCACAATCCGAACCGACCAAGGGCAATTGCGTTTGGATCACCGATCAGGTGCTATTCCGGGGCATATTCCAGGTATGGAACAGCATATGCAATGGCCTCTGCCCACTTGCCCGTTCCATTCTAAGGAAATGGCTGAAAAATAAAGTCATCATCATATGATTTCTTGATGCAAAAAGAGATAAGGTCAGTTAAAATACCTACAACAGAATATAAGGGGGCAAAGGCAATGGATACATCTCATCTTGAATCGCAAGAACGGCAAAGCTTTGAGTTTTATAGAGGCTTTATGGGCTTTATGCGCAACTCGGCTATTTTGATTGCTGTTATTTTGCTTCTGATGGCCTATTTCCTGCTCTAGTTTTACCGCGTGCATCAGGCCATAAAAAAGGGGGCTATCTGCCCCCTTTTTCCATGCAAGTGATTTTCAATCCAACATTGGAATTAGCCGACAATTTCGTCTGCGTTAAAGAAATAAGCAATCTCAATCGCAGCGTTGTCCTGGCTGTCAGAACCATGAACCGAATTCGCCTCAATGCTTTCGGCAAAGTCTTTGCGGATAGTGCCTTCGGCGGCATCAGCAGGGTTTGTAGCCCCCATAATCTCACGGTTGCGCGCAACGGCATTTTCACCTTCCAGCACCTGAACAACCACAGGCCCAGAAATCATGAAAGCGACCAGATCATTGAAAAAAGGGCGTTCTTTATGAACGGCATAAAACCCTTCTGCTTGTTCACGGGTCATGTGAATGCGCTTTTGGGCGACAATTCTAAGACCGCCTTCTTCAAGGCGCGCCGCAACCGCGCCAGTCAGGTTACGACGCGTTGCATCAGGTTTGATGATAGAAAAGGTGCGTTCAAGAGCCATGGTTAATCCTTTCAAATAAAAACCAGTTTGGGGAGTCCTGATGGCCTTATAGGAAAGGCCACAAACAAAGGCAAGATGTTTAGCAAAGAGAAGTGACGGTTTATGCCTTTTTCACCCATCCTTGGGTGCTGTCATGCTGATAATAACTCAGCGCGTGGCCTTGTTTCGACCATTGTTTCCATGCATCACGCGCTGTGCTTAGTAAAGCGGCATCATTGCCGTCAAAAAGAATAAAAATCCGAGGTGATGGGGCGTGTGTTCCTGATACCACCGCATCTGATGGCATTCGTCCGGCCAGATAGAAATGAAAATCAGATTTATGATCGTCAGGCGCATCATCAGGCGCATCGTGATCAGCAATCCAGATAGGACAAAGCGACCGATCTTCATCATCACGCCCAGCGATACCATGGGCAAGCCAGCTATCCGGCTGATTTGACCAAATGGCCGAGCTGATTTCTGTTGATAACTTTTCCGGGGCGATCACCTTGGCGGTTTTGTCGGTGGCGCGTGTTTTCTCTAACAGGCGCGGCAACACCTCTTGTGCTGACCGCGACTGCAATTGATAAAAGGCGATTTCTGCCAAATCTTACCCCTTATGATGATACAGGTTGAAAATGTTCAACAAAATGCGTCAATAGCCGCACGCCATATCCTGTGCCGCCAGCAGGCACCGTTGGCTTGGCTTTGTCTGACCACGCCATTCCGGCAATATCCAGATGCGCCCAAGGCGTGTCATTTTCAACAAACCGCTGAAGAAAACACGCGGCAGTCACAGAACCGCCATAACGCCCACCGATATTTTTCATATCTGCGATCTTGGAATCGATCAATTTGTCATAGTCTTTGCCAAGCGGCATCCGCCATGTCCCCTCGCCCGTAGCGGCGGCAGCATCAGAAAGTGCTGTTGCAAGATGATCATTATTCGCAAATAGACCCGATTGCACCATGCCAAGGGAAACCAGAATTGCACCGGTTAGCGTGGCCAAATCTATCATAATCGCAGGCTTAAAATGGCGTTGGGCATAGGTGATGACATCGGCCAAAACCAATCTACCCTCGGCATCGTCGCCGCGATCTTTGCCAACAAGTTCGACCAGCTCTCGGCCATCAGCAACTTCGTTGTGACGCCCCTCTCGTTTCTCTCGGGCACCTTCTATTCGATCACCGCCCTGCCAACTCCGCTGCAAACGATGAGCCACGCCAACCCCTTCTTCTACATCATCGACGGGGTCCGCTATGGCATGATCGGCATCTCCGACAGCAGCCCCGCCCTTGGCCTGACCGTTGCATCGGGCGCGGCGCTT
>JALRFL010000132.1 GCA_023259875.1 Alphaproteobacteria bacterium | reverse complement strand
GGAATTGTGTTCTGATGATGAGGATTTGATCAAACTTGGCGGCAATATTGCCAAGATCGGGGTCATCACGCTGATTGTGCCGCCAAACTGGACGACCCCAGCTATCAGGGGATATATGGGGCGCATCGGTATTCTGGTGCTTGTGTTGGTGTTGATGGTGGGGTTGCCCTTTGGTCTGGTGATCGAATGGCGCGTCATTGGCCCGTTGCGGCGATTGATTGAGAGCATCACGCAATTTGCCCAGTCCCCTTTTGACGCCACTGCGGAATGGGAACAGCAAAACCGAGGCATCATTGACGAGGCGCATAACGCGCTTGTGAGCTTGCAACACCGCACCCAGTATGAATTGGCTCAGCGCGAAAAACTTGCTGCCTTGGGTGAGGCGGTAGCAAAGATCAATCATGATATGCGTAATGTCTTGGCATCAGCCGTGTTGGTAAGCGATACCCTCACCGCCAGCAATGACCCCAAGGTTGCTCGCGCGGCGCCACTGGTTAATGGCGCGATTGATAGGGCGATCACCCTTTGCCAGCAATTGTTAGGTTACCTAAATACCACAAAAGAGCTGAATATCACTAACACCAAGATGGAAAGCCTGCTGTCTGAATGTCGCCGCCAACTGGATCTTGAGATTAGTTATGATGGACCAGATAGTCTGTTGGTGGATAAAGATCAATTCTTTCGCCTGATCTTTAATCTGTTAGATAACGCCAAAAAAGCTGGTGCAGGCAAGATCATGATCAGTGTTTGGCGAACCGGACGCAGTACGGTCATGGATATTTCTGATGATGGGCCGGGGTTATCTGACCGCGCCAGGGCGGGATTGTTCACGCCGTTTCAATCCAGCAGCAGAGGCAGCACAGGCTTAGGGCTATCGATTGCGAGGGATATTGCCTTTGCCCATGGCGGCGATCTGAAATTATCACGAACATCGGAGGCAGGAACAGAATTCCGGCTTCGCCTGCCTTATCATGTGATCCATAAGACCATCAAAAAACGCTGGTGGCATTAGCGCGTGCGCTGGCCAGCGATGGGCTGGATTGGTTGCGGTTCCATATCCCACGGAAAGAAAATCCAAGTGTCCTGACTGACCTCAGTGACAAAAGTGTCTACCAATGGTCGTCCTGCCGGTTTGGCATAGGCAGTGGCAAAATGGGCTTTCGGCATCATTTGGCGCAGAGCCTTTGCTGTCTCACCCGTATCCACCAGATCATCTACAATCAGCCAGCCTTCGCCATCATCCGCCTCTGCCGGTTTCTTTAGCACCGTCAATTTACCTTGCGATTGCTGATCATAAGAGGAAATGCAGGCGGTCTCAATTAGCCGAATATCCAATTCCCTTGCCACTACCGCGGCTGGAACTAACCCCCCACGGGTAACAGCAATAATCCCCTTAAAGGGTTTCATGTCAAGCAGACGCCATGCCAGAGCCTTGGATGTGCGGTGCAATTCTTCCCATGACACGGGAAAGGATTTTTCTGGTGGAACGGAACTCATGCGAGGCTTCTCCCAATAACTGGCTCAATGAAAGCCGCCACTTTACCTAATCTCTTGATGGATGTCACGATGCCTTGTGCCTTAACGAGGCTGTAACATGAGCAAAGCCTAATCATAAAACCCAATGTCATATGGTGGATAGGGTCTTGCCTTTTTACCGAAAACCAATTATGCAACAGGTCACGCGCTCGTAGCTCAGCTGGATAGAGCATTTGACTACGAATCAAAAGGTCGGGAGTTCGAATCTCTCCGAGCGCGCCATTCCTGCTTGAGCCCCTTTTATCATTCCG
>JALRFL010000072.1 GCA_023259875.1 Alphaproteobacteria bacterium | reverse complement strand
CGCGATCGGGTGTTCTCTCGGCACATCAGCCGGTATTTTTTGGTTTTTAATCCGCAGGGGAATGACAGTCGCATCGGCCTGATCAAAGATAGGATTGTCATCTTTTTTTGTGGCATTATCGCCGGTTTTGGCCACTTGATGGGATGCGTTTTCCGCTGATTGTGAAGAAAGAGATGGTTTATTATCTATTTGTTTTTTTGAAATAATTTTAGATTTTATCGCTTTCTTTTCGGCCCCACTCAGAGGCGCGGTGTTGTCTTTTTTGGTGTTAGGCTTATTGGCCTTAATGATCATAAAACTGCCTTGATCAAGCATGGTAAAATTGGGATCATTCTCGCTGATCAGCACCGATTTATTAGCAAACCCTACGGTCAAATCATCAACAGGTTTCGTCCCCTCTTGGGGTGTGGTTGAGGGGTGATGCGGCGTATTGTTGAGAATACGGCCACGCCGGTTCAGCACCACCCGACTTGTTTGTGGGCGGCGGCGATGTGATTGGGAATGATATTTTTGATCCGACATGTTGTTACCCATATTTTGCCTTGGTCACTATTTTACTGAAAATTTGGTGGAAGGGAAACGGTCTGCTGACAATAGGCAAAATATCGCGGCGCGTTGATGGCTATTGTAAAGCGCTCGCGAACGGGAAAACCCAAAGAGAAGGTGAAGGTTTTTGTTGTGTGATGGGGGGCAGATCTGGCCTGATAGGTCAGGGCGGAAAACACGCGCCGCCATTGTTCGGAAGTAGGGCTAATGGCAAGAGCCGCAGAACAGCCAGACCCATGACTGCTGCATATCCGCAAACGCCCCGTCGCTGGTTCAAAATCAGCAGTGGCCAAAGGCCAAACCGGCTGACCATTAAACAAAAGCCTATCATAAGTAATCATTTGTCGGCTGACCCCTTGGCTGGTGTGGGTTTCCACTTCACCATGACCAGAACCCATGATGCCTAGCCAATCCTTTTCTGGTTCATGGCTGTTGGGGCTGATGGTGATGATGGCAATCGGTAAAGCGGGTTCTGTTAAAGGGGGCGGAATAGGGGCAAGCCGGCAATGTTCAGGTGAAACGCTGGTCTGATCCCACCGCAGAGCAGTATCCACCCAAGCGCGGTCAATGCCCGTTGCGCCGCGGTCGCGGTTATCAATGCTGGCGTTGAGAACATAGCCGTAGAACGCCATCACCGCCAAAGCCAGAAGGGAAAATAAGCTAAGGTAAATCAGCGTTTCTATCAGCGAAAATCCTGTTTGCTTGATGGAAACCCTTAACCCAAAGCGGCAGGGGTTATTCATGGGATCAGGTGTTGCAAGCATGATCTTGGCCTATCATAAAGGCGTTCTGCCTTTCAGATTGAGGTTGATTGTGCCCCTTATGCGGTCTTTATGGTTAATGTTACTATGCTCAAAATTGGGGCGACAACGCTATCATCCCAAAGCAAAATCAGGCTTCGCATTGATCGGGGTCTTGGTGCTATCGGTTATGCTCGGGATGATGATTCCGGTTATGTTGAATCTTGAAACGGAAAACCGCGCCATGATGCGGCAACATCAAGCCCGCGCTCATGTTGTGTCTGTGGCCCATCATATGTTTGGATTAGCCCATGATCAGTTTTTATTGCATACAGGGTTGCCTCTGGGCTGGACAAGTGGTGACACGGCGTCGCCAGATCATCTCAAGACCCTCGCCGCCTGCAGTCGTGCGCTTGGGCATGATACCAATTGGAATCATCCTGCTGCCAGATACACACATCTGAAGGTTAATGTTGAGGGGCATATGTATCAAGGCTATCGCCTGATCACAGCTATCCGCAGGGGCAATGACGACTTGCTTCCTTTTGAGGTTTATGTGGTCATGGGGTGTGCGATTAGCCACAGCCCGTTTTCGCAATTAGGTGTTGTGCGCGGGCTTTATCTGAATAGTGGCGGCCAGGTGATTTTTCACCAGTGGCAGGTCGCATCAAGTTAGGTAAACCCGGTTATGGTAATGCGTTCAGCCGCAAAATGCGCCGCCATTGCCTATGACCGCCGCGAATAGTGATCAGCAATCTTGCCTCATCCTGATTGGCATGATGAAAACAAAGCTGATTCAAAATCGTGATAAGCGCATCATAATTCAATCCCGTTTGGATGAGCTGGTCGTGTTCCCCTGACTGGCAATCTGATAAGATTTTCGTATTATCAAACGGGGTTTCGATCACTAAACTAAAGGCGCGGTGCTGGCGATTGATACCAGTATCAGGGCTTACCGCCAGCCATGTTTGCCCACCAAATCTCATCAGGTTAACTGGTCGGTTGCCAAAATGGTCTTCATTTCTGCGGCTATCCCTTAGCCATTCTATGCCATCGGCGGATGGTGTTCCTGCCTCTATCTTTAACCCTATTCCGGCAACATTGGACATCGCCGCTTCAACCAACATAGCATCCTGCCGGTGACGGCGATCTGTGGTAATGACCATAAACCTCGGCAATCTGATCATTCCTGAAACAGGCGGTGAAGCAAAGCCAAGTGGAGTTGCCGGTACAAGGCAAGATGGATTTGCAACGGTTATGCGAATGCCCATAGGATCAGGGGTCATCCGCTGGATTAGGCAGGGTTCTGCCCCCCATTCAGAAAACAGCCATGGCAGCGCCGTTAGGGATAGGTTTGTAATCAGGTCTGATGCCGATATCCCCAAAGCATCAACACAAGCCATTGGTATCAGCGCGGTTTCGGTATTCATTTTATAAAGGCTACATCTTGCCGCGCCGCCGTCAGTACCTGCAACATAGATACCGGCTTGGCGCCCCCTGATGGGGATTAGGGAAAGGCGCGTTTCTTCAACCGCCGTGTCTGGATCATCTGGCGGATACACCAGAGGAGGGTTTAGGATAAAATCACCGTCGCTATGAAACTGGCTGATGATCTGGCGTAAGGATGTCGCGGTCTCAAGCTGATCAGCGGCAAGGCTTGCCTCAACCAAATACCCACGCCGCATCGCGCTAGTAGCAACAAAACCCATTCCCACCACAAGACTCAAGAGCGCCATCGCCACCAGCAACTCAACCAAAGATAGCCCAGATCGGGCATGGCGCGAATAGACAAAGGATGTGATCAGAATGGCCATC
>JALRFL010000007.1 GCA_023259875.1 Alphaproteobacteria bacterium | reverse complement strand
GCTCTTGGGGCAATTCCCATGTTGGAACAATCCAGCCTTTATCTTGAAATTGCGCTAGCTCAGCATCAGACAACCGCGCCTCAGTCATGATCATCTCCCTTTTACAATGATACCTTATGGCCTGATTGGTTCAGACGACTTTATCAAATTTTGACTGAAATTTCCGTCTCGGCAAGTGTTTTTGCATTTTCAGGCGAAGATAAGGCTGAAAAGCCGCGCTGATGCCCCTAACAGCCAGATTGTTTTTTCAACTCAATCAGCTGATCAATCAGCTCTCTTTCTTGGCGCAATACGCTATTGAGGGTCAGCGTGTCTTCTTGGGTAGAAGCCTTGGTTTTTTCTTTTGCCAAAATCTGAAGCGAGGAGCGAATAGTTGCCATTTTGGCGTCAAACTGATCCTTAATTTTTTGTTTTTGCTCTTGTTCTGCCAGACATTCTGCGTGTTCCAACGTCCCTGATTGAAGCCCGAAGCCTTGTTCACAAATCGCTTGTGGCGATGGCCCTTGGTCACGGCAAGTGGTCGCCATGGCTGAACCGGTTGCCGCTATTCCTGCCAGCAATACAGCACCTGATATGAGATGTGTTTTTATCATAGCTTGCCTCGGTTGCGGTCAAGGCCTGATGTAATCATGGCGCTGTCATGCTGTCAAATGCGCCTGATGCGCAATCTGTATTGCTGAAAAGCCTGAACCATAACCGGAAAGGGGGTTGATCCTTCGCTCATCCCAAGGTCTTATGGACAGAGGTTATAAGGAGGAGAAGCTATGAAACCGCTCAAACAGACCGTGAAGGCCATGGTCGCGGCTGCGCGCGAAAAGATCACTGAATATTCGGCCAGTGAAGTGATCTCCATGTTCGATCAAGAGGATGTGGTTATAGTTGATATCAGGGATATCCGAGAGCGCCAAAAGCTGGGCTTTATTCCGGGCAGTTTTCATGCCCCCCGCGGAATGTTAGAGTTTTGGATAGATCCCGAAAGCCCCTATTTCAAAGATATTTTTAGTGAGGAGAAACGCTTTATTCTGCATTGTGCCTCAGGCTGGCGGTCAGCCCTATCAACCGCAACGCTTCAAGACATGGGTTTTGAGGCAGCGCATATTAGAGAAGGGTTTAATGGCTGGGTGGATGCTGGTGGCCCGGTGGCCTTTCCTGACAAAACCCCAAGCTGATGATATGACCAAACCCGCAACCGACGCACCTATATCCTATATTGATCGCACAACCGCCTATTATCTTGGTCTTGGTTACGATAACCCGTATCAGTGGGCACAATATGATGATGTGCCCTTTGTCTCTGTTACCAAACCGTTAACGGAAATGCGTGTTGGGCTTGTGACCACGGCGGCGCTTTATCAAGAGGATAAAGGGGATCAAGGGCCGGGTGCACCCTATAACGCGGCGGCAAAGTTTTATGAAGTTTATCGCCAGCCCATCATGCCCTTTCCGGATGTTCGCATTTCTCATGTGGCGATAGATCGTGATCATACTACCGCCGAAGATATCGGCAGTTATTTTCCCCTTAACGCCATGCTAAGGGCTAGCCGGGCTGCGATAATAAAAGAAGTGGGGGCTTATTTTTATGGTTTCCCAACTAACCGTTCTCAACGCACCCATCTGGATCAAGACGCCCCTAAACTAGCTGAGATGGTGAAAGCGGATCAGCTTGATGCAGTTATCGCTGTGCCGAATTGTCCGGTCTGCCATCAGTCTATTGCCTTGGCGATGCGCGCGATTGAGGCAGAAGGCATCCCCACCGTTATCATGGGATGCGCCAAAGATATTGTTGAACGCGCCGGCGTACCGCGCTTTTATTTTTCTGATTTTCCGCTTGGTAATGGGGCAGGCCGGCCACATGATACTGCCTCACAAGACCATACGCTAGCTGGGGCATTAGATATGCTAGCCGCCGCAACCGGCCCCCGAAGCACAGTGACTTCGCCCTTAAAATGGCTTGGCAAGCCAGACTGGAAAACTGATTATGCCAATATCGCAAAACTCACCCCAGAAGAGATCAGTGTTCGGCGGATGGCGTTTGATAAAGGTAAAGCCGTTGCAGCGACCACGCGCCAAGGTAAAGACAAGGGGTGAAAGGGGTTTTGATTTCTCTTTTAGCTATAACGCAATTTCACAGAGATCATGACCAATGATTAGCTCACCCTGATAGGTTTTTCTCACCGCTTCCTCATAATCTGCACGGCTGACCAGTGAACCTATTTGTGGGACAAAATGATTAAGCACCAATTGGTGGCATTCTGCCATAGTGGCGATGCGGCCTGCGTCCTCGCATGAGGTATGGCTAGCACTGAAATGTGCCCAGAGGTTAGGTTCAATATCCTTATTCTGTTCGCATAATTGTTTGGCGGCACCTAGGTGCATGGCCTCATGAATGAGAATATCTGCCCCTTTAGCAAAATCAGCAAGAGGAGGATAAAAACAGGTATCTGCCCCAAAAACGATGGTTTTATGAGATGTTTCTATTTTGAGCGCATAACATTCTTCTACTGGCGGATGCGAGACTTTACACGCCGTTACCCGAATGCGGTCATCTTGATAAACCTCACCGCTGTGAAATTCCTGCCATGAGATGAGCATCGAGGGGTCTGCCAACCCTTCATCCGCTATGCGGATGCGAATATCAAAATCTTGACTAGCCAGAACATGCCGCATCAAATGGTCTAAGCCTTGTGGCCCATGCAGAGAAATAGGATGCGGCGGTGCCGCGTTCCATGCGGTATATATAAACGCCCCCAATTCCAGATTATGATCGCTGTGATGATGGGTGATAAATACCGCCTCAAGATCGGCAAAAGTCAGCCCTGCCTGAACATATTGCCGGGTTACCCCAAGGCCAGCATCAATCACATAAGCCTTGCCATCAACGACCAGCGCATGGCTAGTTGGCCATGCCCCATCACGCGTGATCACGGGGCCGCCCTTAGTTCCAAGTAAGATCAGTTTGTTTTTCCCCATAGCCTAGCATAAGCGAAAGCCTGATCAGATGCGATGCCTTTTTGCCATTATCAAAGCTTGCTGATCGCTTGTGTTTGCCCCTAATATTGGTGCTGAGAGGACATGATGATTTACCTGCATAAGATTTTACCGCTTCTCGTTAGCCCGCTTGCTATCAGCCTATTGCTAATCCTCATAGGCATATGGTCGCGCCGCCATAGATATAGCATGATGGCGGTATTCCTTTTGGTAATATCCTCGCTGCCTATCACTGAAAAAGTTTTCATAAGGTATCTGGAAAAAGATCAAAGCTTTATCACCATTGATGACGCTCCGGCCGCTGACGCTATCGTTGTGCTTAGCGGCATGTCAACGCGCATAAAGATGCATGGCGATATTCTGATAGAGTTTAATTCTGCCGTTGACCGGTATTTGGCCGGAGTCGCCCTAATGAAAGCAGAAAAAGCCCCTATACTGATTTTTACGCGCGGCATATTGCCGTGGGAGGACGGAATACCAGAAGGGGAGTTCCTTGCCGCCCATGCCATAGCTGATGGCATAGCTGAACACCAAATCCAACTCACAGCGCCTGTAGAAAACACCGCCGCTGAAGCCAAGGCTGTTCATCAGATGATGGCTAATAAAGATGCTCGCGTTATTCTTGTGACATCAGCATTTCATATGCCCCGCGCGAAGCGATTATTTTCTGCCGCAGGAGTTGAGGTTATTCCCTATCCTGTTGATTTTCTATCCGAAAACCGCCGCATCACCGTTATGGATTTCCTCCCCAGTGCTAAGGCTCTGCGCTGGACATCCTTTGCTATCCAAGAGATGATTGGTCGCGGCTGGTATGCTTTGCGCTATTAATACCAAGCATCCGGCATGTCGCGTTTGCGCTTCTCCACATAGGCTGACAGCTCTTCTCTGACGCCTTCGTCAATGTGAGGGGGCTGATATTCCTTAAGCATATGTTGCCAGCGATGATAGGCTCTGGCGCGCATATCTAATGCCCCTTCGTCTTCCCAGCTTTCGACATTTTCGCTATGGCTAAGATCCGGCTCATAAAACGCGGTCTGATAATTTCTCATGGTATGGGATGACCCTAAGAAATGCCCCCCCGGATCAACCTCTGCATAAGCATCTTGAGCCAGTGCCTCCATTGAGGTATCGAGACCTTGATCAAGGATTTTTTGATAACTGCCCAGCCGATCCGCATCCATGATGAGCTTTTCAAACCCGACACATAGCCCGCCTTCTAGCCAGCCTGCCGCATGCAGAACAAAATTAGCACCGGCCAACATCGTTGAGTGCATGGAGTCTGCGGATTCATAAGCGGCTTGTGCGTCTTCGATCTTTGACGCTGTTAATGAGCCGCCACAACGCAACGGTAACCCTGCGCGTCTAGCCAGCTGGCCAATGGCATAATTTGACATAACCGGTTCCGGCATACCGAAGGTAGGTGCGCCAGATTTAAGGGACATGGAAGAAAGAAAATTCCCCAAAACAAAAGGTGCCCCGGGACGAATGAGTTGCGCATAAGCACAGACCATCAGCGCCTCTGCCATGGCTTGGGCAACACTAGCGGCGGTGGATACCGGCCCCATGGCTCCAGACAGAATAAACGGCACCACAATAATACCTTGGCCGCGCCCACAATATACCCGAACCGCTTCGGTCACTACCTTATCAACCAGCAAAGGGGAGTTGGTATTCACATTGCCCAGTATGACGCAATCCTTTTCCATCACTTCACGGCCAAAGACAATTTCTGCCATGGCAACACTATCCTCAGCACGGCTCATTTCCGTAATCGCCCCAAGATGAGGTTTATCGGATAAGGTCATATGGGCAAAGAGCATATCTAAATGCCGTTTATTTACGGGAATATCGCACGGCTCACAGGTAACAAAACCCCCATGATGCAAATGTGGGTGCAGATAAGTCAGGCGAACCAAATCCTGAAACGCCGCAATATCGCCATAGCGTCGACCGCCTTCGCTATCCCGAACAAATGGAGCGCCATAAATGGGGGCAAAGACCTGATTCTGGCCGCCAATTGTCACCGAGCGTTCAGGATTGCGCGCGACTTGCCGAAAACTTGACGGGGCTTTCCGGCATAATGACCTGATCCAGTCTGCAGGGGCGCGGATGATGTCCCCTTCCACCTTGGCGCCTTCTTTTTTCCATAATGCAACCGAGGCCGGATCATCCCGAAAGGCTATTCCTTTGTTTTCGATAAGCCAGTCAATCTGAGCATCAAGCCGCAAGAGCGCGTCATCATCAAGCACATCAAAATAGGGGAGGACACGGCGGATATGCGGTGAGGCCAAAGCCGCGTGTGACTTAGCAGATTTATGTCTTGCCGAAGCGCCGCGTCTAGCCATGTTTCACCCGCTATATCATTCTGGTTTGTTTTTTTGATCGTATAGAGAATTCCTAATTATTCAAGCCAGCGCATGAGGATTTTTGCATATTCTGACAGGCCAATTTTCGCCTGACATCCGCCAGCATGAAAAGCGGTTGCCATGAGGCGGATGAGCCGTCAGACTAATGGTTTCTGTCAGCTAGAGCCAACCCACGCGCGAGGCGCGTCTGATACGTTAAGGAGTTTCAAATGGCTAAAGCATCCCTTGATCTGAATTTTGTCCGCCAGCAATTTCCAGCCTTTTCAGAGCCGTCCCTTGCCGGGCAAGCGTTTTTTGAAAACGCTGGTGGGTCGTATATGTGCCAGCAAGTTATTGATCGGTTTTCGGCTATTTTTCATCAGCGCAAATTGCAACCCTATTACGCCTTTAAGGCGTCTGCTGAACTTGGCGCAGAAATGGATCTGGCACATCAACGCATGGCTAAATATCTGAATGTCAACGCCGATGAAGTCATGTTTGGCCCATCCACCTCACAAAACACTTATGTTCTGGCGCAAGGCTTAAAGGAACGCCTAAAACCCGGTGACGGGATTATTATTTCCGGGCAAGAGCATGAAGCCAACACCGGGGTTTGGCGTCGGCTTGAGGCGGCAGGAATACGCATTATCATCTGGCAGGCTGACCCGTCTTCTGGTCAGCTTGATGTGAATGATCTGGCTGGTTTGCTTGACGATCAAATCAAAATGGTTGCCATGACGCATTGCTCAAATCTTGTTGCGGAAATTAATCCTGTTCGCAAAGTGGCTGATATGGTGCACGCCGCTGGGGCGATTTTACTGGTCGATGGGGTATCATATTGTCCGCACGGGTTTCCTGATCTAGAGGCACTGGGGGCAGATATTTATCTTTTTTCCAGCTATAAGACTTATGGCCCTCATCAAGGGGTAATGGTTATTCGCAAATCCGCGCGCCATGTGCTTGCCCCACAATCTCATTATTTTAATCATGATATCCCGTCAAAATGGATGGTTCCTGCTGGGCCAGATCATGCCCAAGTCGCGGCCGCTAATGGGATGATGGATTATTTTGATGCTCTTGATGCGCATCATGGCGGCGGCGATGATGCGATGAGGCCACGCCGGGTTGAAAAGCTGTTTCATGATGCCGAGCAAGACAATCTGGCCGTGATGCTAGATTATCTTGGGCAACGCAACGATATCCGTGTGCTTGGGCCACGCGATGCC
>JALRFL010000121.1 GCA_023259875.1 Alphaproteobacteria bacterium | reverse complement strand
GCCTGACCTTCGCCGATCTCAAGACTAACTTGACCGGGAAGTGCCATTTGCAATTCCCCGTTTTTGCCTTTAGCGGAAATCATACCATCCTGCACCAACAGGGTGACGCCATCGGGCACGGTGATAGGGCTACTGCCTATGCGTGACATGACAACTCTCCTTTAGAATACGCGGCAGAGAATTTCTCCGCCGACATTGGCTTCACGCGCTTCTGCGTCTGAAAGGACACCGCGTGGAGTGGACAGAATGGAAATTCCAAGGCCGTTATAGATATGCCCAAGGTCTTTAATCTTGGAATATACCCGGCGGCCAGGGCGCGACACACGCTTGATTTCAGAAATTACTGGCAAACCATCATGATATTTGAGTTCAATCTGAAGCTCATAGATACCGGGACGCTTTTCCACACTGGAAAAATCACGAATATAGCCTTCGCGCTTAAGCACTTCAAGCACATCGCTTCTGAACCGTGAGGCTGGGCTGCTAACAATATTCTTCCGGGCGCTTTGGCCGTTCCGAATGCGTGTGAGCATATCGCCGAGAGGATCACTCATTGTCATATTTCAATCTCCCTCTTACCAGCTTGATTTCACAACACCCGGGACTTGACCAATTGAGGCCAGATCACGAAGTGCAATACGGGACATACCCAATTTACGATAGTAACCACGCGGACGACCTGTCACACGGCACCGGTTACGCAGGCGAATTTTGGCACCATTGCGTGGCATTTCAGCCAGCTTTAGGGTTGCCTGAAAGCGTTCTTCAATCGGCAGAGAACGATCCTGAATGATTGCCTTAAGACGAGCGCGGCGAGCAGCGTTGCTAGCCACTTTTTTCTGTCTTTTCAGATTTTTATCAATAGAGCTTACTTTAGCCATGACACATTCTCCTGCCTAAGACTGAAACGGAAATGAAAACCCGCGCAACAATTCGCGTGCTTCATCGTCAGTATTAGCGGTTGTTACCACGATAATATCCATGCCTCGGATGCTATCAATTTTGTCATATTCGATTTCAGGGAATACGATCTGTTCTTTAATGCCGAGGGCATAATTGCCACGACCATCAAAGCTTTTCGGATTGAGACCGCGGAAATCGCGTACCCGTGGCAAGGCAATGGTCACCAAACGATCAAGGAATTCATACATCCGTTCACGGCGCAGAGTGACCTTACATCCAATTGGCATACCATCACGAAGCTTAAAGGTAGCCACAGAACGGCGAGCTTTTGTCACAACAGGCTTTTGACCTGATATTGCCGTTAGCTCACTAGTGGCGTGTTCAATCTTCTTAGAATCTTTTACAGCTTCACCAACGCCCATGTTGATGACAATTTTCTCTAGCTTTGGAACTTCGAGCGCATTTTTATACCCGAAACTTTCCATCAGCGCTGGGCGAACAGCCGTCTCATAGTGATTTTGCAGACGCGTTTTCATCGCAGCTTTACTCTCCTGATCAACCGATTGCTTTGCCGGAACGGCGGGCAATGCGGGTTTTCACCCCATTTTTCGTTTCAAAACCAACACGGGTGGGCTTGCTGGTTTCCGGATCGATATGCGCCACATTGGAAATATGTAGTGGTGCTTCTTTTTGCTCAATGCCACCTGGGCCTGATTGGCTGGCGCGAACATGTTTTGTAACCATGTTGACACCTTGGACAATCACGCGGTTTTCGGCGCGCAACACTTCGGTGACTTCGCCGGTTTTGCCTTTTTCGCGACCGGTGATAACAACAACATTATCACCTTTTTTAATTTTAAATTTCTGCGCCATTACAACACCTCCGGTGCCAGCGAAACAATTTTCATGAACCGCCGCGCCCGCAACTCACGCGTGACTGGCCCAAAGATACGGGTGCCAATCGGTTCATTTGAGTTGTTAATCAACACAGCGGCGTTTTTATCAAAACGAATTACGCTTCCGTCAGGACGCTTAATCTCGCTGGCGGTGCGAACGATAACGGCTTTATGCACATCACCTTTTTTCACACGCCCGCGTGGGATGGCTTCTTTCACAGAAACAATAATCACATCGCCCACATTGGCCACTTTACGACCTGAGCCGCCAAGCACCTTGATGCACTGCACACGGCGCGCACCAGAGTTGTCAGCCACATCGAGATTGGATTGCATTTGGATCATCGGTCAAACTCCTGAGGCTTAGGCCTTAATTCTTTGTTGCGGCCGCATCGTCATAAATGACAGCGTATTTTTTTGACTTGGATACCGGTGGGCATTCTTCGATGCTAACACGATCACCAATCTTAAAGCGGTTTTCCGCATCATGCGCGGCGTAGCGCTTGGTTTTGGAAATAAACTTTTTGTAAAGCGGATGCATGATGCGACGCTCAACATTAACGATAATGGTCTTATCGCCTTTGTCGCTGACCACCACACCTTTAAGAACGCGTTTTGGCATAATTCGAACTCCTAGACGTTGGCGGCGCGGGATTTTTCCGCGAGAATGGTTTGAACACGAGCGATTTCCCGACGCACCAGACGCATCCGCGCTGGGTTTTCGAGTTGACCAGTAGCCCCTTGAAAGCGCAAGTTGAACGCTTCTTTTTTCAAAGAGGTAAGCTGTGTTTTCAGCTCATCCGGGGTTTTTGATCTTAGCTCTTCGGCTTTAACGACTGCCATCTTTTGTCTCCTATTCACCTAGCCTGTTGACCACTCGGGTATCCAGAGGAAGTTTGGCAGAAGCAAGCTTTAGGGCTTCTGTGGCCAAGTCTTTCTGAACGCCGTCGATCTCAAACATGATCCGACCAGGTTTTACACGGCATACCCAAAACTCAGGGTTACCTTTACCCTTACCCATCCGCACTTCAGCAGGTTTGCTGGAGACAGGCACATCTGGAAAAATGCGAATCCAGACACGACCAGCACGGCGGAGATGACGCGTGATTGCACGACGCGCGGCCTCAATCTGGCGAGCGGTGACACGCGCAGGTGTCGTTGCTTTTAATCCATAAGCCCCAAAGTTCAGCTGTGTGCCGCCTTTGGCAAGCCCGTGAATACGGCCTTTATGCGCTTTCCGGAATTTCGTACGCTTTGGTTGCAACATAACACTTAACCTCTTGTCTCAGGACGTGGGTTTGTGCCTGACTGCTTTTCAGCCAGACGCTTATCTTGTGCCATGGGATCATGCGCCATGACTTCACCCTTAAATACCCAAACCTTGATCCCACAAGCCCCATAAGTGGTGTGGGCGGTGCCTTCGCCATAATCAACTTCAGCGCGTAGGGTATGAAGCGGCACACGGCCTTCACGATACCATTCCGTCCGGGCAATCTCAGCGCCGCCAAGACGGCCAGCGCAGTTAATCCGAACCCCAAGAGCACCAAGCCGCATCGCAGATTGTACCGCACGCTTCATGGCGCGGCGAAACGCTACTCGGCGCTCCAACTGCTGGGCAATAGACTCAGCAATGAGTTTGGCATCAATTTCAGGCTTCCGCACTTCAACGATATTAAGGCTAACCTCAGTACCGACACGATTAGCCAATTCTTTACGCAGGCTTTCGATATCCTGTCCTTTTTTGCCAATAATCAGACCGGGGCGACCCGCATAGATCGAAATCCGTGCCCGACCAGCAGGACGCTCAATCACGACGCGGCTGATAGCGGCGGATTTCAGCTTTTCCATCAGATAGTTTCTAAGGGCCAAATCCTCATGAATGAGTTCCGCATAGTTGCGATCAGCATACCAGCGTGAATCCCAAGTCCGATTGATCCCGAGCCTAAGCCCGATTGGTTTAATTTTCTGTCCCATCAGGCTTCCTCTTTTTCCGCTACGACGATGGTTAAATGCGAAAACGGCTTTAATATTCTAGCACCGCGACCCCTTGCCCGAGCGTGAAACCGCTTCATGACAAGCCCTTTTCCGACATAAGCTTCACGAACGATCAGACGATCAACGTCAAGCGAATGATTGTTTTCAGCATTAGCAATTGCACTCTGCAAGGTCTTTTTCACATCACCGGCGATGCGGCGGCGTGAAAAGCTAAGTGAGGCCAAAGCCTTAGATGCGGACTGGCCGCGGATCATGGTGGCGACTTCGTTCAGTTTTTGAGGACTGACCCGCAGGTTACGAGCAATTGCTTTTGCTTCGTTATCTGCTTCACGCCGTTTATTTGACTGCTTTCCCATCGTTTATAACCTATCGCTTCGATTTCTTGTCGGCAGCATGACCATAGAAAGTACGGGTTGGCGCAAATTCACCGAATTTGTGACCTACCATATCCTCGGTCACCGAAACCGGAATGAACTTGTTGCCGTTGTGAATGCCAAAGGTCAAACCAACGAATTGCGGCATAATGGTGGAACGGCGTGACCATGTTTTGATCACATCGTTACGACCAGATTCCCGAACCACATCGGCTTTTTTCAGCAAATACCCGTCAACAAAAGGGCCTTTCCATACAGAACGTGCCATACTTGACTCCAATTACCTTTATTTCTTGCGACGACGAACGATCAAACGATCAGTCATCTTGTTGCTACGCGTCCGCTTACCTTTGGTAGGCTTACCCCATGGGGTCACCGGATGACGACCACCTGAAGTCTTGCCCTCACCACCACCATGTGGGTGATCAATGGGGTTCATGGCAACACCACGAACATGAGGACGGCGACCAAGCCAGCGGCTACGACCTGCCTTACCAATCTTAATGTTTTGCTGATCTGAATTCGATACCGCACCGATTGTTGCCATACATTCAGAACGCACCATCCGCACTTCACTTGAGGTCAGGCGCAGAATAGAATAGGACTGATCACGACCAATCAGCTGAACATAAGTGCCAGCAGACCGCGCTAACTGCCCCCCTTTACCGGGCTTCATTTCCACATTGTGGATGATCGTTCCAACCGGAATAGCCGAGAGCGGCATCGCATTACCAGGCTTGATATCCGCCTTAGCCGAAGACACAACCTTATCACCAACCGCCACACGCTGAGGCGCCAGAATATAAGACTGTTCCCCATCTTCGTAAGTGATCAAGGCGATAAAGGCTGTCCGGTTTGGATCATACTCAAGGCGTTCAATCACGGCGGTGACATCACGCTTGGTGCGCTTGAAATCAACCATGCGATAACGGCGCTTATGACCGCCGCCTTTGTGCCAAGCTGTGGTATGGCCAGAATTGTTGCGGCCACCAGTCTTGGTAAGACCTTCGGTCAATTTTTTAACCGGCTTGCCTTTGTAAAGCTCACTACGATCAACCGTAACCAATCCACGCTGGCCAGGTGATGTGGGATTATATTTTCTGAGCGCCATGACTTAGACTCCTTGCATCATGTCAATCACTTGACCTTCGGCCAAGGTGACAAATGCCTTCTTCTGATCAATGCGCCGACCTAGGACACCGCGAAAACGCTTTGTCTTGCCCTTGAGGATCGAAGTGTTCACTGCCTCAACCTTAACCTTGTAAAGTTTCTCAACAGCAGCTTTGATCTCAAGCTTGGTTGCGCTCAATGGAACAACAAAACCCACTTTATTTTGCTCTGAAAGCATCGTGGCTTTTTCGGTGATGATAGGGCGAAGAATGGTTTCATACGCCTTATTTTCACTGATGTTAAGGGTTTCTTTTTTGCGTGGACGAATACTCATGACAGACGCTCCTCAAGATGGGCAACGCAGTCCTTGGTCAACACAAGGGTGTCACGACGCAGAATGTCATACACATTAATGCCCTGTTGTGGCAGTACATCCAAAAGAGGAATGTTGCTAGCGGCGCGGCTGAACATTGCATCAATCTCAGCACCGCCAATAATCAACGCGTTGCTAATTCCGCATTTGGCAAGCTTTGCGCGCAAAGTTGCTGTTTTGCCATCTGAGCTAAGCTTATCAAGAATGACCAGCTTGCCTTCGCGTGCCTTAGTTGATAGCGCAGATTTTAATCCAAGCTGACGCACCTTTTTCTGTAAAGAGAAACCATGATCACGAACAACTGGGCCATGAGAAACACCACCACCACGGAAGATGTTGCTTGAAGCCGCCCCGTGACGAGCCCGGCCGCCGCCTTTCTGACGACCAACCTTTGCGCCCGTGCGAGCAATCTCAGAACGAATCTTGACTTTGTGTGACCCGGCACGGCGTTTTGCCAACTGCCAGTTTACAACCCGTGCCATGATATCACCACGCGGATCGATGCCGAACACCTCATCCTTAACGGTGACATCACCAGCGGATTTGTTTTCAAGGGTTTTAACAGAGATTTTCATGTGTGTTACTCCTGTCCCTTGGTTTCATCAGACGCGTCATCGGCCTCTGTCGCTTCGGCTTCTTGTGCTTCGGCTACATTGGCTTCCGCTTCTGGTGCCGCCTCTGCAGAGGCATCTTCCATCACTGGCGCGGCTTCTGTTGCGGTTTCTTCGGCAGGAGCCTCATCAGCAGGGGCTTCTTCTGCCGCTGGCACATAATCGGCAAACAGACCTGCTGGATATGGGGCATCCGCAGGACGATCAGCTTTGATAGCATCACTGATCATGACATAGCCATTTTTTGACCCCGGGATAGCACCCTTGATTAGGATCAAGCCGTCTTCTACCATCACAGAGACCACTTCAAGGTTCTGTGTAGTGACACGAGACGCGCCCATATGGCCAGCCATCTTCTTGCCTTTCCAGACTTTGCCCGGATCCTGGTTAGCACCAGTGGAACCATGCGAACGGTGTGAAATAGACACCCCATGGCTTGCCCGTAGACCGCCGAAGTTATGGCGCTTCATCGCACCAGCAAAACCCTTACCTTGGCTGATACCAACAACATCAACACGCTGACCGGCGACATAATGGTTTGCACCAATCACCGCCCCAACATCAAGCATGGCGTCTTCGCTAACCCGAAACTCAGCCAATTTGGCCTTTGGTTCCACACTAGCTTTGGCATACTGGCCACGATCAGCCTTGGTAATATTTTTCACTTTGCGCGTGCCGGAACCTACCTGAACAGCCACATAACCATCGCGCTCAACATTACGCACTTGGGTTACTTGGCAATTGTCCAGTTTCAATACCGTCACAGGAACATGTGTGCCGTCTTCGGCAAACACACGAGTCATTCCAATTTTGCGCGCTATGGTTCCGCAACGCATGAGCTTACCCTTCCTTAGAGTTTAATCTCAACATCAACACCAGCCGCCAGATCGAGCTTCATTAGCGCGTCAACGGTTTGTGGTGTTGGATCAATAATATCAAGCAGACGCTTATGGGTCCGCATCTCAAACTGCTCCCGGCTTTTCTTATCAATATGTGGGGAACGGTTAACCGTAAAACGGCGCATAGAGGTTGGCAGAGGAATAGGTCCACAAACCTGCGCTCCGGTACGCTTGGCGGTGCTGACAATTTCAGCCGTAGACTGGTCAAGAATTCGATGATCGAACGCTTTCAGTCTGATTCTAATATTCTGATTATCAAGCATGATTTCTTTATCCTTCGCGTACCTGAAATAAAACCGGCAGGAATAATTCCTGCCGGTTTATCATTTTCCTTATTCGACGATACCAGAGACGACGCCAGCGCCGACGGTGCGTCCGCCTTCACGGATAGCAAAGCGAAGGCCTTCTTCCATCGCAATCGGCGTGATCAAGGTCGCTGTCATCGCAATGTTATCCCCAGGCATCACCATCTCTGTGCCTTCAGGCAGCTCAATCGAACCCGTCACATCCGTTGTCCGGAAGTAAAACTGTGGACGATAGTTGCTAAAGAACGGCGTATGACGACCGCCCTCTTCCTTTGTCAGGATATAAGCCTCGGCCTTAAACTTCTTAAAGGGCTTGATGGTCCCAGGAGCCGCCAGCACCTGACCACGCTCAACATCTTCACGCTTCGTCCCACGCAGAAGCACGCCAACATTATCGCCAGCCTCGCCCTGATCCAGAAGCTTGCGGAACATCTCAACACCTGTGCAAGTCGTCTTGGTGGTGTCACGAATGCCAAGGATCTCAATTTCCTCACCAACCTTTACCACTCCACGCTCAATACGGCCTGTTACCACCGTACCACGACCAGAAATAGAGAACACATCCTCAATCGGCATCAAGAAAGGCTGATCCTTTGGACGCTCAGGCTGTGGAATATAGGCATCTACCGCCGCCATCAGCTCAATAATCGCGTTCTTGCCAATCTCATCATCACGGCCTTCTAGTGCCGCCAAAGCCGAACCCTTAACGATCGGAATATCATCACCAGGGAAATCATAAGAAGACAACAGCTCACGAATCTCAAGCTCAACCAGCTCAAGTAGCTCTTCGTCATCAACCTGATCAACCTTGTTCATGAAGACAACCAGCGCAGGAACACCAACCTGACGAGCAAGCAAGATATGCTCACGTGTCTGAGGCATAGGACCATCAGCCGCGCTCACAACCAATATGCCACCATCCATCTGCGCCGCACCAGTGATCATGTTCTTAACATAATCCGCGTGACCAGGACAATCCACATGGGCATAGTGACGGTTTTCAGTCGAGTACTCAACATGCGCCGTTGAAATCGTAATACCACGCGCACGCTCTTCAGGTGCACCATCAATCTGATCATACGCCTGAAAATCCGCACGACCCGCTTCTGCCATCACCTTCGTGATCGCCGCTGTCAATGTCGTCTTACCATGGTCAACGTGACCAATCGTGCCGATGTTTACGTGCGGCTTAGAACGATCAAACTTTTCCTTTGCCATCATTGTTCTCCTTAACGAGTTTCTTGGTTAAGCCATTTTGCTACGAACTTCGTCCGCAACCGCTTGTGGTACTTGTTCGTAATGGTCAAATTGCATGCTGTATTGCGCCCGGCCCTGAGACATGGAACGCAACGTGTTAACATAGCCAAACATATTGGCCAGAGGCACCATGGCAGAAATCACACGGGCATTCGCGCGCTGATCCATACCACCAACATTACCGCGGCGACTGTTGAGATCACCAATAATGTCACCCATGTATTCTTCAGGGGTGATAACCTCAACCTTCATAACAGGTTCAAGCAAGCGTGGCGCCGCTTTACCCATTGCTTCACGGAAGGCTGCACGGGCGGCAATTTCAAAGGCCAGAACAGATGAGTCAACATCATGGCTGGCACCGTCAATCAATTCGACTTCAAAATCAATCACAGGGAAGCCAGCGATAACGCCAGTATCCTTTGCGGACATCAAGCCTTTTTCCACGCCGGGGATATATTCTTTTGGAACAGAGCCGCCAACAACCTTATTGGTAAAGTTATAGCCACCTTCACTAAGTGGACGGAAAATCATCTTGATGCGGGCAAACTGGCCTGAACCACCAGACTGCTTCTTGTGGGTATAATCCACTTCGATTTCTTTTGTGATGGTCTCACGGTAAGCCACTTGTGGGGCACCGATATTCGCGCTAACCTTAAACTCGCGCTTGAGACGATCCACCAAAATATCCAAATGCAACTCGCCCATGCCCTTCATGATGGTCTGACCGGATTCTTCATCCGTGGAAACCCGGAAAGAGGGGTCTTCTGCGGCCAGCCGCTGAAGACCGGCGGACATTTTTTCCTGATCGTTCTTTGACGCAGGCTCAATAGCAATTTCAATCACAGGTTCTGGGAAAGTCATAGTTTCCAGAACAACAGGATTGGCGTTGTCACAAAGCGTGTCACCTGTGGTGGTTTCTTTCATCCCAGCCAAAGCCACAATGTCACCAGCAAAGGCCTCTTCAATTTCTTCGCGGTTATTCGAATGCATCATCATCATCCGGCCAATGCGCTCACGCTTGCCTTTTGTAGAGTTCAGCAGGTTGTCGCCCTTCGCCATTTTGCCAGAATAAATACGAACAAAGGTCAGAGAGCCCACAAAAGGGTCGTTCATGATTTTAAACGCAAGACCTGAAAACGGCTCTGAGTCGTTGGCGCGGCGTTCAATGTTACGAGTTTCTTCTTCGTCACCCGGCTTAAAGCCAACATAAGCAGGCACATCCAATGGACCCGGCAAGAAGTCAATCACAGCGTTCAGCATAGGCTGAACCCCTTTGTTTTTGAAAGCCGAGCCACAAAGCACAGGAACAAATGACATGGACAATGTGCCTTTGCGGATCAATTGGCGCAAAGTATCAACATCAGGCTCATTGCCTTCTAAAAACGCTTCCATTGCGTCATCGTCTTGTTCAACAGCGATCTCAATCATAGCTTCGCGCATTTCTTGAGCTTTTTGCTTCAGATCATCGCGAATATCTTGGATCACCCATGAAGCGCCGAGGTCTTCACCCTTCCAAATCCACTCTTTCATGGTGACAAGGTCAACATGGCCGATGAAATCGGTTTCAGCCCCAACAGGAATCTGAACAGGAAGAGGAATAGCACCAGTGCGATCTTTGATCATATGCACGCAGTTATAGAAATCCGCGCCAATCTTATCCATTTTGTTAACGAAAACGATCCGCGGAACTTTATAACGGTCTGCCTGACGCCATACGGTTTCTGTTTGCGGCTCAACACCAGCGTTGGCATCAAGCACACAAACCGCGCCATCAAGCACAGCAAGCGAACGTTCAACTTCAATGGTAAAGTCCACGTGACCAGGGGTGTCAATGATGTTAAAGCGAAACTTGGCCTCTTCGGCATCGTCACCATGCTCACCAGATGGGTTTTTGCCATCTTCGGTGCGGAACCACATACAGGTTGTTGCTGCTGAGGTAATGGTAATTCCGCGTTCTTGTTCTTGTTCCATCCAATCCATGGTGGCGTTACCATCATGAACTTCACCGATCTTGTGTGACCGGCCTGTGTAATAAAGAATACGCTCTGTTGTGGTGGTCTTGCCCGCATCAATATGGGCCATAATACCAAAATTACGATAGCGAGTGAGAGGATAAGCACGAGCCATAACGAATGATTCCCTGTAATTTACCAGCGATAATGTGAGAAGGCGCGGTTGGCTTCTGCCATTTTATGCGTGTCTTCTCTTTTCTTAACAGCAGCGCCACGATTATTCATGGCATCAAGCAGTTCACCGCTTAAACGGTCAGTCATGGTGTTCTCACCACGCTTACGCGAAGAATCGATCAACCAACGAATAGCCAGTGCCTGAGCGCGAGTAGAACGCACCTCAACCGGAACCTGATAGGTTGCACCACCAACACGGCGAGAACGCACCTCAAGGTTTGGGCGCACATTTTCAATCGCATCATGGAACACTTTGACGGGTTCCATGCCTGTGCGTTCTTGGATTTTTTCAAACGCACCATAAACAATGCGCTCAGCAACTGAGCGCTTGCCATCATACATCAGGCAGGACATGAATTTGGATACCACCACATCACCAAATTTAGGATCAGGCATGGGCTGGCGTTTTTCGGCTCTATGGCGACGTGACATGATATGAACCTATTTCGGACGTTTTGCGCCGTATTTAGAACGACGCTGCTTGCGTTTGGCCACGCCCTGAGTATCCAGCGTGCCGCGAATAATATGATAACGAACACCAGGAAGGTCTTTCACGCGACCACCCCGGATCATCACAACTGAGTGCTCTTGAAGGTTATGGCCTTCACCCGGAATATAGCTAGTAACCTCAAAGCCATTGCTGAGACGGACACGAGCCACCTTACGCAAAGCTGAGTTCGGCTTTTTCGGGGTTGTTGTGTAGACGCGAGTGCATACCCCGCGTTTTTGCGGACAAGCTTCCATTGCAGGTACCTTGTTCCGACTCACAGGTCTTTGACGACCATGGCGAATAAGCTGGTTAATCGTTGGCATACCAGATGCTTTCCATCACAGCATAGCAGAGCATAATTAAAGCCTGCCAGCTTGCACGTTAAAAAGTTATCGTAATACATCCCTATGACAGGATGGCCGAGTGTACATGAAGCATACTCGACGACTTCACCCCAAGATTTCAGCCAATGCGTTTGTAATATTTACACGACAAGAGCCCTTGAAGTGGGCGGAAAATAAGATTTCCACGCCAATAGGTCAAGTGGAATATTTACTTTTTTCATAAATTTTATGCTTTTTGGTCATTTTGACCATGGGAACAGGTCACCCTGTTCCCAATATCATGTGTTAACCCTAGGAAATGCCTTATTCTGATGCCTCAGAAACCGCATCTGCTGCCGCTTCGATCTGCGCTTGGGCATCAGAAGCGGCCTGTTCTGCGGCTAAACGGTCACGTTCTTCGCGGTTTTCCCTTTCAATCTGCTTATCGCGGCTGTAAGCCACCGAGCGCAGTTTTGACATAATGCTACCTGTGCCAGCAGGAATCAAACGCCCCACAATGACATTTTCTTTCAGGCCGTTAAGGGTATCTTCTTTACCTGATACCGCCGCTTCCGTCAGCACACGAGTGGTTTCTTGGAATGACGCCGCGGAAATGAAGGAACGCGTCTGCAAGGATGCTTTGGTGATACCAAGAAGAACAGGATGCCCTGTGGCTTCTTCCACCCCTTCGGCACGAGCAACAGCGTTTGCTTCGTTAAACTCATCCCGATCAACCTGTTCCCCGTTCAGCAAAGTGGTTCCCCCTGCGCTGGTGACCTCAACTTTTTGCAGCATTTGGCGAACAATCACCTCAATATGCTTGTCGTTGATTTTCACCCCTTGCAGGCGATACACATCTTGAATTTCATTCACCAGATATTCTGCCAAGGCCTCAACCCCAAGGATATTCAAGATATCATGTGGAACTGGGCTACCATCTAGCAACAGATCACCG
Source organism: Alphaproteobacteria bacterium (assembly GCA_023259875.1). Lineage (GTDB taxonomy): Bacteria > Pseudomonadota > Alphaproteobacteria > Puniceispirillales > UBA1172 > UBA12202. The sequence continues at coordinate 3,824 of JALRFL010000121.1, read as the reverse complement.
CGACGAACCATATCCCCTTCTTGGACAGCCAACAGCTTACCTTTCGGGATCATGTATTCGGCGGCATCTTGGCTTTCATCCACAGGCACGACACGAATCCGGCGCTTGGTCTTATAGTCAGCACCAAACTCCACGCGGCCATCAATTTCACTGATAATGGCGAAATCTTTAGGCATTCTGGCCTCAAACAGTTCCGCCACCCGTGGCAGACCACCAGTGATATCCCGGGTCTTTGAGGATTCACGCGGTATCCGTGCCAGCACATCACCAGCCTTAACCGTTGTTCCGCTTTCAACCGACAGAATCGAGCTGACAGAGAGGAAATAACGCGCTTCCTGCCCATTTGGCAGAATAATCACATCACCAGCCTCATCACGCATGGTCAAACGAGGGCGCAAATCTTTGCCTTTTGTCTGAGATTTCCAGTCAATGACCTCACGATTGGTAATGCCTGTGGCTTCATCCGTGACTTCACGCATGGACACCCCATCAACCAAATCGACATAATCAACAACGCCTGTCACTTCGCTAATGATCGGCAGGGTATATGGGTCCCATTCGACCATTTTCTGGCCTGCTTGTACCTTATCACCATCTTTGACCATCAGTTTAGCACCATAGGTCAAGCGATAGTTGGAACGCTCACGCCCTTGCCCATCCAACAACAGAAGCTGGGTATGGCGGTTCATGACGATATGCTGGCCTTTTCCGACTTCAACCAGATTGGCTTCCTGCAATTTCACTGTGCCGTCAATCACAGCCTCAATGCTGGATTGTTCTGCCCCACGCTGGGCGGCACCGCCAATATGGAAAGTCCGCATGGTCAGCTGGGTTCCTGGCTCACCGATGGATTGGGCGGCAATGACGCCAACCGCTTCACCAATATTAACCGAAGTCCCTCGCGCTAGGTCACGCCCATAACATGCTCCACATACGCCTGTCTTGGTTTCACAAGTCAGAACCGAACGGATCAAGGCAACATCAACGCCTTCGGCTTCAATCTTTTCCACATCTTCTTCGGTGATGATTCGGCCAGCCTCAACAATGACGCTATCATCGCTAAGCGCACGGATATCCTCAGCCGCCGTTCGGCCAAGCACACGCTCACCTAGGGAATCCACAACCTCACCATCATTGACAACCGGACGAATGGTCAGACCATTGCTTGTTCCGCAATCCACCTCGGTGATGATGCAATCCTGTGCCACATCCACCAGACGGCGAGTCAAGTAACCGGAGTTAGCAGTCTTAAGCGCCGTATCGGCAAGACCTTTCCGCGCGCCGTGGGTTGAGTTGAAGTATTCCAACACATTCAAACCTTCCTTAAAGGAAGAAATAATCGGTGTTTCAATAATCTCACCTGATGGTTTTGCCATCAGACCACGCATTCCTGCGAGCTGTTTGATCTGGGCCGCAGAACCACGCGCCCCTGAATGTGCCATCATCCAAACAGAGTTCACTGGCTGGCCTTGGACTTCGTTTGAGATGACTTTCATCATTTCATCCGCCACCTGATCGGTACAACGCGACCAGACATCGACCACTTTGTTATACTTCTCGCCTTGGGTGATGAGACCATCTTGATATTGCTGTTCAAACTCTTTCACCGCCACTTCGGACTCATGAACAAACTTTTCTTTTGCCTCAGGCGTATTCAGATCATCAATACCAAAGGAAATGCCAGCCTCACACGCTTTGCGGAAACCCATTCCCATGAGCTGATCACAGAAAATCACGGTGTCTTTCTGACCACAATACCGATAAACATGGTCAATCACATTAGAGATCTCTTTTTTCGTCATCAGTTTATTAACAACGCTAAAAGGAACAGCGGATTTCTGGGGCAGAATATTCGCCAACTGGGCACGCCCTGGGGTCGTTTCTACCACCTTATAGACGCGATCATCATTTTCCCATGTATGTATCCGAACCTTTACCTTGGCATGAAGGCTGACATGACCAGCATCATAGGCCAAGAGAGCCTCGCCGGGATTGGAAAAGATCATGCCTTCGCCTTTTTCCCCATCACGCATCATGGTCAGGTAATAAAGCCCAAGGATAATATCCTGTGACGGCACAATAATTGGCTTACCATTGGCAGGGCTAAGGATGTTGTTTGTGGACATCATCAGCACCCGTGCCTCAAGCTGGGCTTCAAGTGAAAGCGGCACATGAACCGCCATCTGGTCACCATCAAAATCCGCGTTAAAGGCCGTACAGACCAACGGATGCAACTGAATGGCTTTGCCTTCAACCAGCACAGGTTCAAAAGCCTGAATTCCCAAACGGTGCAAGGTCGGTGCACGGTTGAGCATGACAGGATGCTCACGGATCACTTCTTCAAGGATATCCCATACCTCTGGGCGTTCCTTTTCCACCATCCGCTTTGCTGCCTTAATCGTGGTCGCGTGACCATAGATTTCCAGCTTGGAATAAATGAAGGGCTTAAACAATTCCAACGCCATCTGCTTAGGCAGACCACATTGGTGTAATTTCAATTCAGGCCCAACCACAATCACAGAACGGCCAGAATAATCAACCCGTTTACCCAGAAGGTTTTGACGGAAACGGCCTTGCTTACCTTTCAGCATATCCGAAAGCGATTTCAACGGACGCTTGTTAACCCCGGTAATGACCCGGCCACGACGACCATTGTCAAACAAGGCATCAACGGATTCCTGAAGCATACGGCGTTCGTTACGGATAATAATATCCGGTGCGCGCAATTCGATCAGCCGCTTAAGGCGGTTGTTACGGTTGATCACACGGCGATACAGATCATTCAGATCAGAGGTCGCAAAACGGCCACCATCCAACGGCACCAAAGGACGCAATTCCGGTGGGATCACGGGGATCACCTCAAGAATCATCCATTCAGGGCGAGACCCCGAGGCCAGAAACGCATCAATCAGCTTCAGCCGCTTGACCAGTTTTTTCCGCTTGGCTTCACTGCCGGTTTCGCGCAATTCCTCACGCACTGTGGTACGCTCTTCTTCGAGATCAATCGCCTCAAGGATGGTGCGAATAGCACCTGCGCCAATATCGGCCTCAAAGCTACCGTCACCATATTCATCAAGCGCATCATAATATTCGGTTTCGCTTAGCAACTGCCCTTTGGTCAAAGAGGTTAGCCCCGGTTCAATGACGACAAAGTTTTCAAAATACAAAACCCGCTCAAGGTCTTTGAGGGTCATATCTGTTAGCAAACCAATGCGTGATGGCAAGGATTTCAAAAACCAGATATGCGCGACTGGTGAGGCCAGTTCAATATGCCCCATCCGTTCCCGGCGCACCTTTGACAAGGTGACTTCAACGCCGCATTTTTCGCAAACCACGCCGCGGTATTTCATCCGCTTGTATTTGCCACAGAGGCATTCGTAATCTCTTACTGGGCCAAAAATACGCGAGCAGAATAATCCGTCACGCTCAGGCTTGAAGGTACGATAATTGATCGTCTCAGGCTTTTTGATCTCACCAAACGACCATGACCGGATGGTGTCAGGAGAGGCGATTGAAATTTTGATCTTATCAAAACTTTGTGAACTTTGCGGCTGTCCAAAGCTGTGCATCAAATCATTCATAATGATCTCTCCTCTTTTAATATTCTGAAGACTGCAGATCGACATCAAGGCCGAGGGATTGCAGTTCTTTCACCAAGACATTAAAGCTCTCTGGAATACCGGCCTCAAAGTCATCATCACCGCGGATGATGGATTCATAGACCTTTGTCCGTCCGGTCACATCGTCAGACTTGACCGTTAGCATTTCCTGAAGCGGGTAGGCGGCACCATCGGCTTCCAGAGCCCAGACCTCCAGCTCACCAA
>JALRFL010000177.1 GCA_023259875.1 Alphaproteobacteria bacterium | reverse complement strand
TTTTCTCGGCATCGCCCCGATCCATCAGTACGAGATATCACGCTTCTTTGGCAACAGGGGCAGTTTAGTGAAAAAACTGGTTATCATCTCGACCTTGATCACGCGGTTGGGGTCTTTCAAAAACCCTGATTATCTGTCATAAACCGATCATGAGCCGCGTTAAACCCAAATCAGCCCTTGAGCGCATTGCCCCCTACCGCCCAGATACATCTGGTGCAGTGAGCGCAAATCCTATTCGTCTTTCGGTAAACGAAGGGGCGTTAGGCCCATCACCAAAAGCTATCGAAGCGTTGCGTCAGATGGGGGATCGTCTGCATCGGTATCCTGAACAGATTGATGCGGATTTAGTAGCGGCTATTGCGAATTATTCTGGGCTTGATCCGGCTCGCATATTGCCTTCTAACGGCTCGGATGAACTTATTGGATTGCTGGCTACCGCCTATTGCAATGATGGGGATGAGGCGATTATCACCCAATATGGATTTTTGGTTTTTCGCCAATCGGTGAGTGTCGCTGGCGGTGTTCCGGTCATTGCCCCTGATGAGGGGCTAACGGTTTCAGTTGATGCCATTTTGAAACTGATATCCCCACGCACGAAATTGATATTTCTGGCTAACCCAAACAATCCAACAGGGACAATGATCCCTCGTGCGGATATTGAACGGCTTATTGCGACTGTGCCAGACCATATCATCATTGTTCTTGATTCGGCCTATGCGGAATATTTGGATGGCGGTGATGAGGATTATACCGATGGTGCCGAGTATGTGGAACAACATGACAATGTGGTGATGTTGCGGACATTTTCAAAAATCTTTGGGCTAGGTGCGTTACGGCTTGGCTGGGGATATTTCCCACCAGAGATTTATGCCACCCTAGCAACAATTCGCGGTGCGTTTAGCGTTAACGCGGCGGCGGCGATTGCAGGCGCGGCGGCGGTTTCTGATAAAGCCTTTTATCAGCGTTCTCTTGATCATAACCGCCATTGGATGCCTCGGATACAAGCCTCAATTTTGCAGGCAGGTTTTACGCCTCTGCCAAGTGTTGCCAATTTCTTTCTCATTCGGTTTGCCAGCCCAGAGGCGGCGGCAAAAGCGCATCAATTTATGATCGACCGCGATATTCTTCTTCGCCGTATGACGCCTTATGGCTTGCCAGATTGTTTGCGGATGTCCATCGGCAATGATGCGGAAATGGAATTGGTAAGCGCGGCATTCAAAGACCTTTCTCATATTGAGGGCATGGGTATTGCCCCAGAAATTAAAAGCAAATGAGCAGATATCCTGAGATTGCGATTATCGGGCTTGGATTAATTGGCTCATCACTTGCCCGAGTGATTAAGAGCAAATCCCTCTGCGATAGGCTTGTGCTGTTTGATGCTGATGTTGAGGTGCGTGAAAAGGCCGTGGCCTTGGGACTTGGGGATGTTGTTGCGGATGATATCGCTCAAGCTGTTGCGGCGGCAGACCTGGTGGTTATGGCAATTCCCGTTGGCGCAATGGCAAATGTTGCGGTTGAAATAGCACCTTATCTTAAACAGGGGGTTGTGATAACGGATACAGGCTCGACCAAGGGTTCTGTGATAAAAGATGTCAGCCCTGCCTTACCTGATCATGCTGTTTTCATCCCGTCCCATCCCATTGCCGGAACAGAATATTCGGGTCCGGAATCTGGGTTTGCTACTTTGTTTAAGGATCGCTATTGGATTGTGATTCCTAACGGGGCCGATGATGCCGACACCGAAACTTTCAAAGGGTTTCTGTCAGCGACAGGGGCCATTGTGGAAAGCATGGATTGTGATTACCACGATAAGGTTTTGGCTATCACCTCACATTTGCCGCATTTAATCGCCTATACGATTGTTGGCACAGCCTTTGATCTTGAAAATGATTTACAGAATGATGTGATTAGGTTTTCGGCATCAGGTTTTCGGGATTTCACGCGTATCGCCTCATCAGATCCGGTGATGTGGCGCGATGTGTTTATGAACAATTCGGAAGCGGTGCTCGAGATGTTGCAACGGTTTAACGAAGACTTATCCTATCTTCAGCGCGCTATTCGATGGCAAGAGGGTGATAAACTAGAAGGCCTCTTTACGCGCACCAGAGATATCCGCAAACGCATCAAAGACGCCGGTCAGCTTGACGACTGATTCTGGTCTGGGTGATATCCTTGCCCAAATTAAGCCACTTGGCTAATTAAATATTTGGCGTATTCCTTTGCAATTAACGCAATAGTAGCTGGGTTTGCCCACCACCTTGTTGTCAGGCTATTGCTATGATCTAATTCAAAACTTGGCACGGCATAGGGGATAATTTCAATCTCTGGCATGGCTGAGCGGAAATGTATGAGGCTGCGCGGCAGATGAAAATCCGCAGTTACCAGCAACAGATGATGATACCCATGTTTGTTTGCCCAATCTTTGGCCTCAATAGCGTTGCCGCGCGTGTTTGTTGCGGCTTGACCCAAATCAACACAACACCCCATGAGGTGCAAAAGTTGTTCGGGGTGATCGCTTTCTGATGGGATAAGGGCGATGATATCGTCTATTGATACGCCTTTGCCTGTTCCTGAAATCAGCAATCTGCTGCCATGATGATTTTCAAGAAGGCTGAGACCAGTGGTCACGCGCCTTCCACCGCCTGTCGCGACAACAATGCCAGTCTCATCCTTAGCAGGCCAGATGATTTCTGGCGGCGCAGAATGATAACTCACCTGAACGGTGTGAACAAAATGCTGTAATCCGATAGCAAAAGATGCCACCAGCAAGATAATCAGCACAAGACCTCGGCGCAGAATTGGCATATCGTAACCTTTCTCTTATTAAATTATCGGGCTATGATGTGGGGATCAAGGCTCTTGTGGTTATCTTGAAAAGGTTTTGTTTATGCATATCACTTGTCCATCTTGTCAGACGGTCTTTGCGGTAGATGATCATGTCATCCCCGATGAAGGCAGCAGAAAAGTCCGGTGTTCGGTTTGTGAAAATATCTGGCAAGCGAGCAAGACAACTTCCGATGATCTTGCCGCCCCAATGGCAGCGGCTGATTCTGCCCCCAATTTTGCTCCTAATTCAGCCCCTAATTCAACATCAGAGAACGGGGATACCGCTATTGCTGATTCCATGCCTCCGGATGCAGAAATGAGAACGGCAAAGCCATTGCCATCTGGTGGTGTTGCTGCCCCTAGGGAAAAGCGCCGCAGATTGCCGCGCCCATTAACCATGGTAATTGCTGGCGTTGCGATGCTGGCTATCGTCATAGGCGGGGCGGTGATCTGGCGAAATATTGTTTCTGCTATTTTTCCATCGACTATTGCCATTTTTGAAACAATCGGTTTGCCGGTTATGCCTGACACTTCGGTGATCAGATTTGAGGCTATTCGCGGTGAACGCAATGGGGATACGGTTCGGATTAGGGGTGAAGTTGTCAATAATGGGATTTGGCCTACCCATGCGCCGCCGATCTTTATTTCGGTTCAGGATATGATCGGAACGGTGCTGGCGGTCAAAGAGGTTGAGCTGGATGAATTGGTCATTCCAGCCGGAGGGCGGTTGCCGCTTAATGTGCAGTTAATTTTGGATGAACCTTTGCGATCCGATGTGGACACAGAAATCGTTGCTATTCCTGTGGCGCGGATGCCGGGAAATCGGCAATAGCAGAGGGGATAATATCCGCGGCAAGCAAATCGCTAATCTGTTGGGGCTTTGAAATCCGATGCGGTGTGCCGTTAATCACCATCACCTCGCTGGCAAGAGGCCGCGAATTATAGTTTGAGCGCATGACCGCACCATAAGCTCCAGCCGACATTACCGCTACCAAATCACCGGTCTTTAAGCTTGGCATCTCGCGCCCTAAGCCCAGATAATCCCCTGTCTCACAGACGGGGCCAACAATATCAGCAGGGATGCTATGGGCAGGGTGGTCTCCCACCGCTTCAATGCGGTGAAAAGATTCATAAAGCGTCGGGCGGATCAAATCATTCATGGCACCATCAACAATAATAAACCGCTTATCTTCGCCGTCCTTAACATAGATCACCCGGGTCAATAGGCATCCGGCTTCGGCAACCAAGAGACGACCGGGTTCAATAGCCAGATGATAATCACTTCCGCCAAACACTGTCTCAACCGTGTCGGCAAACGCCGCCAGATCAGCAGTGGAACCATCGCTATAATCAACCCCAATGCCGCCACCCAAATCAAGGCTTGGCACGAGATAGCCCTGTGATCTGAGGCGATCTGCCAGATCACGCATATATTGCCATGCGGTAGCAAAGGCGTTGAGGTTCATGATCTGTGAGCCGATATGAACAGCCAAGCCAGAGGCGCGGATCACTTGGCTATCGGTCATGCGGCGATAAATGGCTTCGGCTTCTGTGCCGGGGATGCCAAATTTGGTATCGCTTCCCCCGGTTGATATCTTGGCATGGCCACCTGCCGCCACATCCGGATTAATGCGAAGCGCAACCGATGGCATCACACCTGTTTCCTTGGCTAAGGCAATAATGTGATCAACTTCGGCGGCGGATTCGGCATTGATCTGTCCAATGCCGCCGATGATCGCCTCTCGCAATTCATCCCCGGTTTTTCCGACACCAGAAAACACCATCTGATCAGGAGTAAAACCAGCGGCAAGGGCGCGGTGATATTCGCCAATAGACACCAAATCTACATGGGCACCAAGGCGTTGAAACAGCTTTAGCACAGCTAGATTGGCATTGGCCTTCATCGCATAATGAATGCGGCGGCCGGGGCTTAAAAACACCTCTGCTATGGCCTGATAGCTAGCCGCCATTTTGGCCGCAGAATACACATAGCAAGGTGTGCCGAATGTGGACGCAATGTCTGTTAAAGACACGCCATCAACACAAAGTTGCCCCTGATCACGATAAAATCCTGTCATGGCTATCAGCTCAATTCAGTAGCGATGTTTCGGTTGGAATTTCCGATGGGCGATAAGGATCGCCGCGTTTGCCGCAAGCCGATAGCCCAAAACACACAACAGCAAGCAAGGCCATTATTAGAAGGAAACGCGCATAAGCGTGCTGAGTGTTCATCATGATATCCTCACCTGCAAATCCTCTTGGCTAAAACCCTTTCGCCAAGACATATCCTAAGTCTGAGATGATGAAAACCGTTTTCTGGCGGTTTTAATCGCGGCTCTCACCTGATCTGGGGCGGTGCCGCCGTAACTTTGCCGTGATGCCACTGATGCCGCCGGATCAAGCACAGCAAGCGTTTTTGCAGTTAGGCCATCATGAACCGACTGCAATTCTTCGACCGTCAATTGATCTAGTCTTTTGCCCTTATTCTCGGCAAGAGCAACCACTTGACCGGTAATATGATGGGCATCTCGGAATGGCACATTCAAATGTGCAACAATCCAGTCAGCTAAATCGGTTGCTGTGGCAAAGCCTGCTGACAGTGCCTTTGCCATTACTTCGGGAAAGACGGTCATATCACGGATCATGCCTTCCATCACGGCAATGGCAATGCCCAAATGATCAGTGGCGTCAAAAACAGGTTCTTTGTCTTCTTGCATATCTTTGCAATAGGTCATGGGCAAGCCTTTGACGACGGTCAACATTGTGATTAATGCGCCAGTAATGCGCCCGGGTTTTGCCCGTACCAGTTCCGCCGCATCCGGGTTGCGTTTTTGTGGCATTATGGATGAGCCTGTGGAAAACGCATCAGACAGGCGAATAAAACCAAAGCGATCAGATGACCAAATTACGATTTCTTCGGCTAATCGTGACAGATGGGTGGCGGTAATCGCCGCCGCCGCCAAGTATTCCATGGCAAAATCACGCGCGGATACAGCATCCATAGAATTGGCCATAGGCGCATCAAACCCTAATGCGTTTGCGGTCTTATGGCGGTCGATAGGAAAGGATGTCCCTGCCAAAGCTGCGGCCCCAAGAGGGGATTCGTTCATCCGTTTTCTGGCATCGGCAAAGCGTCCACGATCACGCCCTAGCATTTCGACATACGCCATCAGATGATGACCAAATGTAACAGGCTGGGCGGTTTGCAAATGGGTGTAGCCGGGCATCAATGTGGCGGCGTGCTGTTCTGCCTGATCCATCAGTGCGTTTTGCAGAGCGGCTAAGGCCAGATCAATATCATCGCATTGCTGACGCACCCAAAGCCGTAAATCCGTTGCGACCTGATCATTTCGTGATCTGGCGGTGTGAAGCCTGCCTGCGGGTTCGCCAATAATTTCTTTGAGGCGGGTTTCGATATTCATATGGATATCTTCTAGCGCGTGCGAGAAAACAAACGCGCCCTTTTGTATCTCGCCCCGAATTTCCTCAAGCCCTTTGATGATGATTTTTCCGTCATCGGGGCTGATAATACCTTGCGCGGATAGCATCTCGGCATGGGCTTGTGAGCCTGTGATATCCTGCTCATAGAGTCTCTGGTCAAAATCAATAGAGGCGTTGACCGCAATCATCAGATCGTCTTGACCACCCGAAAACCGTCCGCCCCAGATGCTGCTGGTTGAGGTCGATTTCTTTTTATGCTCGCTTGCTGTCATGCTATCATTTCCCTATGAGTGATCCGCGTCCATCCATTTCCGGTCAATTTTGCCGACGCCAGTTTACGCTTGGTCTGGCCTGCACCATTGGTGGAATGGGGGTTGGGGTTGCCCCGACACCGGCCCATGCCGTTCTGGATACACTGAAACCACTCTCTATGCCAAGCCCGAAAACCCCGTTTCTTAACGACAGAGGTGAGGAAGTTTCGCTGAATCATTGGCACGGAACCCCATTGCTAGTCAATTTTTGGGCCACATGGTGCCCCCCTTGCGTTCATGAATTGCCGTCATTGATGCGGCTTCATCACCTTTTTGCGCCAAATGGGATAAAGGTGTTGTTAATCAGTGTTGACCGCAAAGGCCGCGATAAAGCCTTGCCGTTTCTTAGCGACTTAAAAATCAAGGGGCCAGAGCTTGGCTTTGATGTTGATAACCATCTGGCAAAGGCATTAAAACTGCGCGCTTTACCAACCACGTGGTGTGTGCGTGCCGATGGCATGATAAGCGCCCAGATCACAGGTGAGGCGGTGTGGGACGACCCCAAGGTGATTGCGAAAATTAAACCTTATCTGGAGGGATAATCCCCACGGCGTGGCAGTGCCATTATCATACCGCCCTTTTGTTTTCCATAAAAAACACCCCCTCAATTTGAGGGGGCGCTTTATCTACTAAGTGATCGGTAGATTAACCGAGTTTGCTGTCCAATTCAGGCACTGCGGTAAAGAGGTCTGATACCAAGCCATAATCCGCAACTTGGAAAATCGGGGCTTCCTCGTCTTTATTGATAGCAACGATAACCTTGCTGTCTTTCATGCCGGCCAGATGCTGAATCGCACCAGAAATCCCGACCGCCACATAAAGATCAGGGGCAACCACTTTGCCCGTCTGACCGACCTGATAATCATTAGGAACAAATCCTGCATCTACCGCGGCGCGTGACGCGCCAACCGCGGCGTTAAGTTTATCAGCCACTTTTTCAAGCATGGCGAAGTTTGATCCGTCCTGCATTCCCCGTCCGCCAGAGACCACAATCTTGGCAGAGGTAAGTTCAGGCCGATCAGAAGATGACACTTCAGATTTGACAAAGCTGGATTTTCCAGCATCACCTGTGGCATCCACGCTAGATACCCCTGCGCTTCCGCCGCTAGTCGCCGCAGGTTCAAATGCGGTGGAACGAACGGTGATCACTTTTGGGCTCTCACCTGATTGCACGGTGGCAAGAGCATTGCCAGCATAGATGGGACGCTGAAAGGTATCCGCGCTTTCCACGCGAATAATGTCAGAGATTTGGGCAACATCCTTAAGCGCCGCAACCCCCGGCATAATGTTTTTGCCATAGGTCGTGGCCGGGGCCAGAATGTGCGAATACTGATCAGCCAAACCAGCGATCAGGGGGATCATATTTTCAGCAATCCCATTAGCATATTCAGCGGCATCCGCGTGAAGAACAGTGCTTACCCCAGCGACCGCAGCGGCGGCCTTAGCAACATCGCCAGCATTGTGACCAGCGACCAGCACGGTGATATCCCCACCAATCTGGCTGGCGGCGGTTACCGTGTGGAGGGTTGAGGCATTCAGTTCGGTGTTGTTGTGTTCAGCAATAACAAGAATTGACATGAGGTTCTCCGATTAGATCACTTTGGCTTCGTTTTTAAGTTTATCCACAAGGGTGTCCACCGTATCAACGATGATCCCTGCTTGGCGTGCTGGTGGTTCTTCAACTTTGATCGTCTTGAGACGCTGGCTGGCATCCACCCCAAGATCATCCAGACTGATCTGATCAATCGGCTTTTTCTTGGCTTTCATAATGTTAGGAAGTGAGGCATAGCGCGGCTCATTCAGGCGAAGGTCAACTGTGACAACCGCAGGCAGTGGGCAGGTGATATGCTCAAGCCCAGCATCCACTTCGCGAATGATCTTAAGGCTCTTGCCATCCAGCTCAACCCCTGAGGCAAAGGTCGCTTGCGGCCAGCCGAGAAGTGTTGCCAGCATTTGCCCTGTCTGGTTGCTATCATCATCAATGGCTTGTTTGCCCATAAGGATCAGACCGGGGTTTTCCTTGGCGGTAACAGCCTTAATCACCTTGGCAATGGCCAATGGTTCGGTGTCATGCGATGCTTGAACATGGATGCCGCGATCAGCACCCATCGCCAGAGCCGTACGGATGGTTTCCTGTGCTTGATCAGGGCCAATGGAAATGGCTACCACTTCATCAGCAGCGCCAGCTTCCTTAAAACGGATGGCCTGTTCAACAGCGATTTCATCAAAAGGGTTCATGGCCATTTTCACATTAGCCAGCTCAACAC
>JALRFL010000135.1 GCA_023259875.1 Alphaproteobacteria bacterium | reverse complement strand
GACATTTCCGCCTCATTGTGACTAGACTCGGCAGGATCGCTTGAAGGGGTTTCCGCAATTTGTGTGGCGTCAAGGTTGGCCTTATCAGCGTCCTCAAGTGAGGGCTCTTGCGCCATGCCATCGGTTTCGGCACCTTGCTCTGGGCTTGTGTCTGCTGGCAGGCTATCCTCGGTTTCGGCCACATCCAATGAGGCGCTGTTATCTACGAGAGGTTCAGCCTGATTTTCGGCAGAGGCGGTTTCGGCAACAGGGGTTTGGTTTTGCGTCTGGCTGTTCCTTTTTGCCATATCCTTAAGCGTTACCGTCTTGAACGGGCCATTGGGTTTTACATGACCATCTGCGGATTGCACATAACCTGCGGATTTTGCCGCTTTGATCAGGCGCATGATATCTGCCACATCTAGTTTGGCATTATCTGGCGTCTGTTCTGTTGTGGGTTCGCTTGCAACGCTGGTCATGATCTACTCTTTGCTGAGGTCGCTTTCTGGTCTTTGTTTACACAAAATCATCACCGCCGCGCCCAGCCAGTACGATACTGCCTTCGTCGGACAAGCGCCGCGCCACATTAATGATCCGTTTTTGCGCTTCTTGCACCTCGGTCAGGCGAACAGGGCCAAGGGCCTCCATCTCATCCTGAAGATTGGCCGCCGCCCGTGAAGACATACAAGCAAAGAGCTTTTCACGGAGAGGTTCATCCGCGCCCTTGAGTGCCAGCACCAAGTCCTCGGTATCAAGCCCACGCAGAAGGGTCTGAAGGGATTTATCATCAGACATGATGAGGTTATCAAAGACAAACATACTTTCTTGAATGGCAATCATCAGATTCTTATCGTCTTTGCCAAGTGACTTCATGATGCGCGCTTCCATCGCTTGCTTGGTAAAGTTCATAATTTTTGCCGCCGCTTGGACGCCGCCCACTTGTGAGGCGCGCAAGTTGGTATTGGCGGCAAATTTCTTTTGCATCACGACTTCAAGCTCTTTCAGGGCATCAGGCTGGACGGTTTCAAGTGTTGCGATACGCGCAATCACATCCGGCTGGATATCTTCGGGCAATAACCCCAACACATCCGCGCCCACACCAAATTCAAGATAAGAGATCACCAAGGCAATGATCTGGGGATGCTCATCAGTGATCAATTCAGCAATAGATTTGGAATCCATCCAGTCCAGAATCTCAATAGGCTGATTGCTGCTAGAAGGGGTAATTCGGCTGAGCACAGATTGGGCTTTATCTTCGCCTAGGGCCTTATTCAGCACATTGCGAATATAATTTCCTGCGCCAAGGCCAAGGCTGGTCTGTTCTTTAATGATGGTCAGAAACTCATCAAGAACCTTATTTACCGTGTCCTGATCCAGACCTTGAACCGAATACATGGCGCGGCCGAGATGCTGAACCTCGCGTGGGTTGAGGTTGCGCAGGATTTCTGAAGCCTCTTCTTCACCAAGCAGCATCATGAGGATGGCAGATTTCTGAGTCCCAGTAAGGGAGTCATAAATCGACTCTTCGGTGTTGTTATCAGTTTCAGCCATGGTGTTATCCTCGTTCGTCCATGTTTTGCGTCATTAGGTTTCGAGTGTTCATAACTATTATATCAGATTTTTATAATATTATGACTAGCCCATATCCTTCTTCATCATTGCCTTAAAGACGTTGGAAACGCGTCCAGCCTCATCGCTGACAATCATCCGAATGATCGCGACTTTGTCATCATATGTGTTGGCGGTATCCAACATTTCAGCCGAAATAGAGGCCTTCTTTGGCTTCAGTTTGGCTTTGATGTCTTCTAGGCTTTCGCCTTCGGCAATCTCAACAGCGTCCATATCCACTTCATCTTCAAGATGGACAAGAGCTTCGCCAGGCTTGCCAGGGGCGATTGGCACAATGATGCGATTGATCAGAGGACGGATCACCCCAAGGATAATCACACCCATGACCAGCAATGTCATGCCTTGCTTCATAATATTGACAGCCCAATCCAGCTCATACCAAGGCTTTTCAAAGCCTTCAATGGCAGATGCGAATTTTGAGCTGCTGACGGTTAACTTATCGCCGCGCTCGGCGTTGATGCCAATAGCATTGGCCACCAAGGCTTCGATTTCTTTCAGCGTGTCTTCAGGTATTTTTTGAACTTCCATCAGCCCTGTATCAGGGTTTTCAACCTCCATATCACGCACCAGAACCGATGCGTTAATCGTAACGATACGGGTTGACGGCTTTTTGGTTGTTGAAATCGAACGGCTGACTTCAAAGTTCTTCACTTCATTAGAAGACCGCGTTTGAATACCATCACCTGAGGCCGCACTGCCGGAAAAATCCGTAGAAATCTGCGCCGCATCAGGAGGCCGATTTGTTGTCGCCCCTGGTATGCCCTTGGCATCAGGTTTTGCCGCAATATCAAGGCTAGACTGTGAGCTGCGTAAGGCGCTTGCTTGAGGGTCAACCAATTCTTCGGTGATTTCGTTTTGGGTAAAATCAATATCCAAATTGACTTGTGCCATGACATTCCCGGCGCCGACAATAGGGGAAACCAGTTGAATGATGCGATTGCGGTAAATCTGTTCTAGCTTCATCCGGTGTTCAAGTTCACCGTCATTCTGAACATTTGAGGGATCATCATAAGGTTTTGACAAAAGATTGCCGTATTGATCCACAATCGTCACATCGCTTTTGGCCATGCTGGGGATTGATGACGACACCAAATGAACAATCGCGTTGACTTGATGAATACCAAGCGTTCGTCCATTGCTTAATTGCAGAAAAACAGACGCGCTAGGCGGAACAGCCGTACGGGCAAAAACCGATTTTTCAGGAATTGCCAAATGTACCCTTGCCGCGATGACACCGTCAATTTCACTAATGGAACGCGCCAGTTCAATTTCTTGGCTTTGTTTTATCTTTACGCTCTCAACCGAACGGCTTGCCCCCATGGGAATATCACCAATAGAAGCATAGCCATCAGGCACTGATTCTGGCAGACCCTGTGCCGCCAGCATTATCCGCGCACTATGGTAATCTGTTGTGGGAACAAGAACATCCCCTGTGCTGGGGTCAAGCGTGACATCCACCCCGCCATTACGCAAAGCTTCAACAACCCTTGCCTTTTCGGCTTCAGGTAAGGAAGCATAAAGTGAGGTCACAGCAGGTTTCTGAATGATCATATAAACCACTATCCCTGCAAGTACGGCGATCACCGCGATAATTGCTGGCATTGATCGTTTAATACTTGGGTCGGAGGTCATGCGACGGATATTAGAGAGGAGGCCAGAGCCGCCTGCTACAGCAACACTTC
>JALRFL010000044.1 GCA_023259875.1 Alphaproteobacteria bacterium | reverse complement strand
GACTTCTGCCACACAGCGCGTGCCATTACCGCAGGCCTCCGCCTTAGAGCCATCACTGTTGAGAATCATTAGCCTAGCGTCTGTTTCCGCCGCGTGGGTAATAATGAGAATCTGGTCACAGCCTACACCGTGCCGGCGATCGGCAATCGCAGCGGCTTGTGCCGTGATGGCCTCAACCGCGTGTTGATCAGCCTGATCAAAGATGACAAAATCATTGCCAAGGCCGTGCATTTTATCAAAAATCAGTTCCATGATGCCGATATACGCCGTTTTTGCGTGATTGCAAAGCCAGCGATACCCTCAAAAGGCAAAATTGATTACCACGGGCGCATGATCCGATGGCTTCTCCCAGCCTCGCGCGGATGTGATGACCTCTGCTCCAGCAAGGTTTTGCCGCAAGGGTGGGGTTACCCAAATATGATCAAGCCTGCGCCCACGATCTGCCGCCAGCCAATCCTTTGCTCGATAAGACCACCATGAATACAGCTGGCCTTCAGGGATCATTTCGCGCACTGCGTCATGCCATTTGCCTTTTGCCATAATGCGATTAAGCGCCTCAACCTCAATCGGGGTGTGGCTTACCACCTTGAGCAGTTGTTTATGCGACCAGACATCATCCTCACGCGGGGCGATATTAAGGTCTCCTACCAGAATGGCTGGCTGGCTGGCATCAAGGCGATCAGACCACTCTGCCAGCTCATCCAGAAACTGCAATTTATGAGCGAACTTATCATTGCTCTCTGGGTCTGGCACATCACCGCCAGCCGGAATATAAAAGTTATGCAAGGTGGTTTGATTTTCCAGCATAACGGAAAGATGCCGACAATCTTGTTTTTCTGCCCAAAGGATATGATCAGGGGTATGAAGCGGCACCCGAGCAATCATGGCAACGCCGTTATAGCCCTTTTCCCCCCGATAGGCGAGATGCGGATAGCCTGCCGCCTGAAAATCCGCAACAGGAAAGGCATCATCCGGACATTTGGTTTCTTGCAGGCATAAGACATCTGGCTGTTGTTCTGAAAGCAAGCGCAACACCAGCGGAAGACGAAGCCTGACCGAATTAATATTCCAAGTGATAATTTTCATAACGCGCTTTCAGTCAGTTTTGATAGTGGCTTGGGACAAAAAGATTGGCTGGCAAATCCACCCCCATTTCAATATTTTGAAAGGTGACTTTGGTGGTAATCCCTGCGCTATCGGTGATCGTCCATCGGCGCAAGACAAAGGGTTTTTCCGTAAACTCAAGCTCTAGGACACCGGCATCACTGCCTGTGCGTTTTTCCATCCTCACCACCACAATACCATCCTGACTGGCGGCGGTGGTAATGATCCCCTCATAACTTAGCCGCACCGTTTCATCAAAAAGGATTTTCAATGGGGTTTCGCTAATCGGATAACTGGTCACAGTCTGGCGTTCCGGATCATCAACATGAAGCCAAATTTTAGTTGTGATCAACACCGTTTTGATAGGGTCATCATAATCAAAGCGAGACCGAAAGGGTCGCCGCAAAGAAAAATCCCCTTCTGCGTAAGTGCCATCATCCGACACTTGGATAAACCGCGCCTTCATGGTTGTGATTTGATTAAACCAGTTTTCTGCCTCTGTGATAGGGTCAGCGCGTGAGGCCGTCATTCCTCCTGATAAGACCATTGCCGCAGACAATAAGACCATCATGAAATGGTGCCATCTGGTCACTATTCTACTGATCATTATCAATCAAAACCTCGCGCTTTCCTGCATGATTAGCCGGACTAACAACACCGTTGCGTTCCATATCTTCAATAATGGTCGCGGCGCGGTTATAGCCAATCCGCAGATGCCGCTGAATAAATGAGGTTGAGGCTTTGCCCTCTCGACGAATTAACTCAACCGCTTGGTCATAAAGACTGCCATCACCATCACCTATGCCGCTGTCACCCATGCCAGCATCACCTTGTGAGGCGTCGGCTTCAACCGTCACGCTGTCGTCATATTCGGGCTCACCCTGTTGACGCAGAAAGGCGGTGACGCTTTCCACCTCTTTGTCACTAACAAATGGGCCGTGAACGCGGACAATGCGCCCCCCACCTTCCATAAACAGCATATCCCCACGGCCTAGCAAATGTTCTGCCCCTTGTTCTCCAAGAATGGTGCGGCTGTCGATACGCGAGGTCACCTGAAAGGATATTCGCGTCGGGAAGTTCGCCTTAATCGTGCCGGTGATCACATCTACCGAAGGCCGCTGAGTTGCCATAATGACATGGATACCTGCGGCACGCGCCATTTGTGCCAAACGCTGAACCGCGGCCTCGATATCTTTGCCTGCTACCAGCATCAGGTCTGCTACCTCATCAATCACAACAACGATATAAGGCAACACATTCAGATCAAGCTGTTCTTCTTCAAAGACAGGTTGGCCACTTTCTTCATCAAATCCGGTTTGCACGCGCCGTGACAGGGTTTCCCCTTTACGCTTAGCTTCTTGGATATGCTTATTAAAGCCATCGATATTGCGCACTCCAAGCTTTGCCATATTGCGGTAGCGGTTTTCCATTTCTCTCACCGCCCATTTAAGCGCCACCACCGCCTTACTAGGATCAGTTACCACTGGCGTCAGCAAATGTGGAATCCCGTCATAAACCGACAATTCCAACATTTTCGGATCAATCATAATTAAGCGGCAGGTTTCCGGCGTATGGGTATAAAGCAATGATAGGATCATGCCGTTGATCCCTACGGATTTCCCTGATCCTGTCGTTCCAGCAACCAGAAGATGCGGCATCCGCGTCATATCTGCGACCACGGGATTGCCAGCGATATCCATGCCCAAGGCGAGGGGCAAGGTTGCGGTGCTGGTACCCCAATTATCATGATCCAGAATATCCCGGATCAACACCGTCTGGCGGTTCTGGTTTGGCAGTTCAATACCAATAGTATTCTGACCCGGCACTACGGCGACCCGAACGGAAAGTGCTGACATTGATCTTGCGATATCATCAGATAAACTGATCACCCGTTGGGTTTTGGTTCCGGGGGCTGGATTTAATTCATAGCGCGTCACCACAGGGCCAAAACGCGCGCGTTCAATACTGCCGCCAATACCAAATTCAGATAACACCCCTTCAAGCATCCGCGAAGTGTTGTCTAAGGCTTCTGCATCAGGGGCCACCAATTCTTCATTGGGCTCTGCCAGCAAATCCACTGGCGGCAAGCGATATCCGCCGGGGGTTTGCAAATCCAGTGAAGCCTGTTTTCGGGAGCTCACGGCTTTGCGTTTTTTGGGGGCGCTAGAAATCGTAGCCGCCTCGGTCTCATCTTCAGCGGCAACAATAATCGGCTCACGCCGTGGGGATGGTGTCTTGCGCTTGGTTTTACGGCTAGTTTTGCGGTGTTCTGATGCCGCTTTCCCTGCCTTGGACGCGCCAGCAAAAACCACCATGACAAGGGTTTTGATAAGCCCTGCGATACGCGGCACGATCTGAATCTCTTTACGGCCAACCGTTGCCACAACAACATATCCGCCAATTGATGCGATAGTTATGGCCAATGCTAAAATATGCTGACCCGTGATGACAATCGGCGAGGCCTACAGCTCCACGGCGGAAATGAATGCCGCGGGCATCTTCAAAGGCGGGGACGGACCCACCATGACCGTTGAAGCCGGCGCCACGCTCGCATGGCAGTCCAACGACAAGTTCATGGTCATCAACCGCGGCTCTCAGCTCGTGGCCATCGGCACGGCCACCGCGCCGATCACCTTCACCGCCGTGTCTGACGTCAATGGCACCGTGGGTCCGGAAGATGATCAGCAGTGG
>JALRFL010000028.1 GCA_023259875.1 Alphaproteobacteria bacterium | reverse complement strand
ACTCGTCCGTGCGTTCTATGAGGGAATTCGTACCGACGATGTGCTCCTCCCGATGTATCCAGAGGACGATCTCGAAGGAGCAATCTGGAGACTCTCGAGCTTCTTGCAACAGTATTTCGGCGGCCCCCAACTGCGGGTATCATCCCCCCCATTAGGGCGTTCCACCTTAATCACATCTGCGCCCATATCACCAAGCATCTGGGTAGCGCTTGGGCCTGCTAGAATTCTCGTCAAATCAAGAACACGGATACCATCAAGTGCGCCATTACTCATGTGAAATCCTTTGATAGGTTGGGTTGATAAAATGATCCGGATAACATCACTATGGCAAGGACATCATCACACCGCAAGATCAGAGCAGAAGAAAAGCTGATAATTTGCACTTGCCCCATAGCGTCTTTGGCTTAATGTTAAGATATGACAATCAAAACGCATCCATGGTATCGCAACAGCTGGTTTATTGGCCTGACCTTGTTGAGTTTTGTGTATCTGGCAAGCGCAACGCTGGCAAAAGCGGACAGCGTTTCCAGTCAAAATGATCAGGAATTGCAACAACTGTTCCGCCAATTGGAAAATGCAGCTGACCCAAACGCCGCCGATCTGGTTACCAGCCAGATTTGGAATCGCTGGATGAGCACAAGCGGTGATGAAGCGGTCAACGAAATGATGGAACGCGGCACCTATTTTATGCAGATTGGGCATCTGCCATTAGCAGAAGATATTTTTACCAAGATCATAGACGATCATCCCGATTATGCCGAGGCGTGGAATAAGCGCGCCACCGTTCGCTTCATGCGCCAAAATTGGCGAGGGTCAGAGGCTGATATTGCCGAAGTCCTTAGCCTTGAGCCGAAACATTTTGGCGCTTTATCTGGACTTGGCATGATTAAGCTTTACCAAGGGGACTTGCCCACCGCCCTCTCAATCTATGAGCAAGTGCTGACTATCCATCCATATAGCCCTGATGCGGTCAAATTAATTCCAGAAATTAAAAAGGCCCTAAAAGGAACCGCGCTTTAGTTATTCCGCGCCGCCATGTTGTGCTGACCACGCCGCCGGATCATTCAAAAAGGCCTCAATCGTTGCGATTTGCGCCTTGGTTAAACGGCCTTGTTCTGCCGCCACCGCCAGCACATCACGCCAAGTGGTCAAGTAATGCAAAGTCACCCCAGCATCAGCCATGATCTGTCTTGCGGCAGGAAAAATGTCATAAAAGAAAATCACAAAGCAATGTTCAATTTTTGCTTCAGCCTCACGCAGGGCATCAATGAAACTGACTTTACTGCCGCCATCTGTGGCTAGGTCTTCGACCAACAACACCCGATCACCCGGATTAAGATGCCCTTCAATACGGGCGTCACGACCAAAACCTTTAGGCTTTTTGCGGACATATTGCATGGGCAAGCCAAGGCGTTCAGCAAACCAAGCAGCAAAAGGAATGCCAGCGGTCTCGCCCCCGGCAACAGCGTCAAAAGCCTCAAACCCTGCATCTCGCATCACCGTAGCACAGCCGAAATCCATCAGCGCAGAGCGAATCCGCGGAAACGAAATCAGCTTGCGGCAATCAATATAAACAGGGCTTTTTGCCCCAGAGGTTAGGGTAAAGGGCTCATCCGGTCTAAGATGCACGGCCTCAATCTCAAGCAACATACTCGCAGTCTGGTTGGCGATAAAGGATTTGTCAGGGAAACTGTTTGCAAACATAGGCGTTATCCTTACCTCTGGCTTTATTTCTGGCTCTCATCATCCACGGACCAATGCACCGGAGACATAGGGTCAAAGACCGTCACCTGATCACCATCAGCCTCAATCACAGGCATAACAGATACTGGTTCCTCGTGTCGCCTCAGGGTAATCTTTTGCTCGCTTGGTGAAAAGCCATAAAAATGTGCCCCAAACACACTGGTAAAATCTTCAAGCCGGTCAAGATGGCCATGGTTAGCGAACACCTCTGCTAGACACGCCATCGCCACAGGTGCGGTGAACATACCGGCACAGCCGCATGGGCTGAGCTTGGCCTCATCGGTATGAGGGGCGCTATCTGTCCCCATGAAATAACGCGGATCGCCCGATATGGCCGCCGCAATTAGGGCATCACGGTGACGGCTTCGCTTGGCCACGGGCAAACAATAAAAATGTGGCCTAATCCCACCTGCCAAAATATGATTTCGGGTAATCATCAGATGATGCACGGTAATGGTGGCGGCCAGCCCTTGATCTGCGCTTGCCACATAATCGGCGGCATCCGCAGTGGTGATGTGTTCCATCACCACCCGTAGTTCGGGCAGACGCTGACGCAACGGGTCAAGCACATCATCAATAAATCGCTTTTCCCGATCAAAAATATCAACCGTATCGGTGGTCACTTCCCCATGTATCGCTAGCGGCAATCCCGTTTCTGCCATGGCCTCAAGCGTTGGGATCACGCGATCAATGTTGCGCACCCCTGATGCGGAATTGGTGGTCGCCCCCGCAGGATAAAGCTTAACCGCGATCACCGCATCATCCGCCGCCGCCGCGTGGATGGTTTCAGGCGGAGTATCCTCAGTCAGGTAAAGCGCCATATAAGGGGTGAAATCAAACCCCTTGCTAGCGGATGTGATGCGTTCGCGATATGCCAAAGCCGCCGCCATATCTGTGACGGGCGGCACCAAGTTTGGCATGATAAGCGCACGACCAAAATGTCTTGCCGTATGCGGGGCAACCGCCGCAAGCATCGCCCCGTCTCTTAAATGCAGATGCCAGTCATCTGGCCGTCTTATCGTCAGCTGATCTGTCATGCAGGTTGCTGAGGCCGCATATCCGCAGGGTCGATCCCTGCCACCGCGACAGGTTTTTTCATCGCATCACGGCGGAAAGGTTCACCCAATTCTTGATTGAGAATAACCTCAATAAAGGTGGTGGTTTTGGATGACATTTGCTCATCAACCGCGGTTTTCAACGCATCGGTCAATTCTTGCATGGTGGTAACGCTAACCCCTTTGAGGCCGCATCCCTCTGCTACTTTGGCATAGCTTAAATGCGGATCAAGTTCTGTTCCGACAAAATTGTTATCATACCAAAGCGTGGTGTTCCGCTTTTCTGCACCCCATTGATAATTGCGGAAAATAACCATGGTAATCGCAGGCCAGTCCTCACGCCCACAGGCGGTCATCTCGTTCATTGAGATACCAAACGCCCCATCACCAGCAAACCCAACAACCGGAACATCCGGACAACCGATCTTTGCCCCTAGCACCGCAGGAAAACCATAGCCGCAAGGACCAAACAGACCCGGAGCAAGATATTTTCTGCCCTCATCAAAACTGGGATAGGCATTGCCAATGGCGCAGTTATTACCAATATCCGAGGAAATAATTGCCTCACGCGGTAAGCCCGCCTGAATAGCACGCCATGCCATGCGCGGTGACATCCGCTCAGGTTCAGATTTACGCGCATCAGCGTTCCAGCTTGTGCCCGGATCGTCATCCTCATGATCAAGCGAACTAAGGGTTTGAAGCCAAGAGGATTTCGCCATATGAATAGCCGCCTTGCGTTCAGCGCGGCCATTATCCCCAGCCTGACTTGAAAGGGCGTTGCGCAATTTTTTTGCCACGATTTTCGCATCGCCGCAAATCCCCACTGACACCTTTTTGGTCAAACCAATGCGATCTGGGTTAATATCAACCTGAATGATAACGCTGGCGGTTTCGACCACGAACAAGCCGCCCACGATCAGCAGCAC
>JALRFL010000226.1 GCA_023259875.1 Alphaproteobacteria bacterium | reverse complement strand
AAAGATATCGCCGCCAATCATGTTGAGTTTTCTTTCAATATCAAGGGGCGAGTTGATTTGCTTGGCGATAATGCTCTTGGCAAAACCGGGGGCGTGTTTTTCCACCGTGGCGATAACGGTGTCTGCCGCCTCATCTCTGGCGTCATCCCAGCTTCTGCCATCAGGAAGCTCACGGCGAAAATGCTGACAGAACAGGCTCATCACATGATGGCCATTAGGGGCAAGGCTGTCATCCAAAAGACTAGGGATACACATCTCAATCACCGGCTCGCGTGCCCATCCGAAATCCATGGCATCACGCCATGCCTTTTCAATATAGCCGACCGAAGACATGATATTGACAGACCCATTAAGCATGAGTTCAGGCGGTGTTTTGCTGTTCTTGAGGGCGGTAAATCGCGGCAAATCTTTGAGCGCCAGATTCATTCGGAAACTGCCAGATTCCGATCGATAGCCTTTAATTCTGCGGCTGAAATCGGGGGTTAGCGCATCATGATTAATGATTCGCCCGAACAAAATCTGTGGGTGGCAATTTGCCAAGACGGCCTTGGCCTTAATCTCCTCCCCGTGGCTTAAACGCAGGCCAATGATGCGGTTACCGTCTAGGATGGCTTCGGAAACTTCACTGTTGGTTTTAATCTCAACGCCGCGATCACGCGCGGAATCTGCCATCGCCTTGGTGATAGCCCCCATTCCTCCACGCGCGTGCCCCCATGCCCCATTTTTGCCGTTGGCCTGACCAAAATGGTGGTGAAGCAACACATAAGCGGTGCTAGGGTGATAGGGTGAGGCAAAATTGCCAACACTGCCGCTATACGCCATGGTGCCTTTGAGGATATCGCTTTCAAACCAGCCGTTAAGATAATCCGCCACCGACTTTGTCATCAATTCGGTCAGATGGGTACGCAAATCCAGTGGCAGTTTTGATAGAATACGCCCAGATTTCCAAAGATCGCCAAGCTGGCTGAACATAGATTGCGACAGGTTATAGGGCGTTGAGCGCATTAGGCTTCGGACGCTGTCGGTGATGGCATCTAAAATATCATCAAGGCGTTCATATTGCTTGGCGTCATGGGGTGAGATATTGGCAATCTCACGAATAGCATCTTTGGTGTCGTTTGGCATCCATAAGGCCTGATCACCATCAACCGTGATAGATGACCCTTCACGCGTAATCACCTCAAGCCCAAAGCGTTTGAGATCAAGGTCTTTGATCACTAACTGATCCAACAGGCTGACCACATAAGAAAACTCAGAATTGCGATAACCGGGGCTGAACTCTGTGGTCACGGCGGCGCCGCCAATCACATCGCGCCGTTCAAGGACAATGACTTTAAGCCCTTTCGCCGCCAGATACCCTGCGGCGGTTAACCCATTATGGCCGGCGCCAATAATCGCAACATCATAGGACATGATCCCCGTTCCTTTCGCATCTGCTGTCACCATGAAGTATAAGCAAACTTAGGATAAGGGCAATGCTTGGCTTGGTTTTAGTCCCTTCCCATCCCCTAGCGGTACCAGCTCCATTCCAATGGGGTGATATTCGCGGCAAAGGTGTTGCGTTCATATTCTTTGGTGGCGGCATAGACTTTGGTATAGTCTTCCCCAAGCCATGAATTGACAAAATCACTGTTGCGGAACAATTGGATGGCCTCCGCCCATGTGCTTGGCAAGCCGTCCCGATCAGGGGCGTCATAGGCGTTAGCCGTGGTCATTTCTGGTGGGGCAATCTGGTGTTTGATCCCTTCTGCCATCGCCGCCAGAATAAGCGCAATGGTCAAGTAAGGGTTAATATCCGCACTTGATGCCCGATGCTCAAGCCGCCGCGATTTCGCACTGCCCGACGGGACACGGAAATTCACCGTGCGGTTATTGATCCCCCAACTGCGATCAACAGGCGCGTAATGCCCCGGCAACATTCGCCGCCACGCATTCGCATTCGGGGCAAAGACCGCAAAACTATCTGCCAGATGCGTTGCCATACCGCCAACCGCATAGCGCAAGATGGGGTTTGAGGTTGGGTCGTCACCGTCCTTTTCCGCCATGACATTATTGCCCTTGTCGTCCCAAAGGCTGACATGGAGATGAAATCCACTGCCCGTATCATTGGCAAAAGGCTTGCCCATAAAGGTGGTATCCAGACCATGACGCCTTGCAACCCGCCGTGCGTGATAGCGCAGAAGCGCGGCTTCATCCGCCGCGCGCAAAGCATCCTCGTTATGCAGAATATTAATCTCATACTGACCGCGGCCATATTCGGTAATGGCCGTGTCTGCCCTTACCCCTGCCATTAGGCAAGTGCGGCGAATATCACTGACCACATCGGCAAACTCATCAAACGCTTCAATACCATAGATTTGGTTGGTCGGTTGCGGCTCACCAGAAATCGGGATACGCGCATATTGCCCCATGCCTTGATCATCAAGTTGCCGATCAATCAAATAAAACTCTAGCTCTGGGGCGATCACAGGATGTAAGCCCATCGCGTTTAGCCTGTCCACGACCTTACCCAGAACGCTTCGCGGGTCGAGATGATGTGGCGTGCCATCATTGGTCATCATCTGTATAAGACAGGCGGCGTCGGTGCCGTTCCCATCACTGATATCATGAAAACTGTCTTTGACCACATGAAAGGGGAAATCTTCGTCCCCGGTATCCCAGACCAAACCTGTTTCCGCCACAGATTCGCCTGTTGCGTCAGTGCCATAGACACTTGCTGGCAACAGTATCCCTTCAGAAAGGAGTTTCTCAAGCGCATCCGCAGGCAGAACCTTGCCGCGCATAATGCCATTGGAATCAGCAAACATCGCAGTAATGGTATCAAGATTTGGAAAATTTTTGGTGAGTGCCTTCAGCAATTGTGTCATGATGATTTTCCGCTTTTGTTGCCAAGCGTTTTGGTAACGATATGGGATATTAAGGTTTTCATCCCAATAGCACAAATGATTTCATTTTTGGCAAATAACATAAGGTAAGAAAAAAATGGAAAACTCGCAGTTTGACCCCCTCATCGCAACGGATATTGCCCATCATATGCATCCTTTTACCGATTATGGTCAGATGAAAAAAGAGGGCACACGCATTATCACCCATGCGGAAGGCCATTATATCTATGACAGCAAGGGAAACCGCATTCTTGATGGTATGGCGGGACTTTGGTGCGTGAATGTTGGATATGGGCGCAAGGAATTGATTGATGCGGCGATGGAACAGCTTCACAAACTGCCGTATTACAATACTTTTTTTAAGACCAGCAATGAACCTGCGGCGCAATTATCCGAACGCCTGACAGATATCGCGCCTGACGGCATGAATCATGTGTTTTATGCCAACTCAGGGTCTGAGGCCAACGATACGATTGTCCGCATGGTGCGGCATTTTTGGGCGCTAGAGGGAAAGCCGCAAAAACGAATCATGATTAGCCGCGAATACGGCTATCACGGCAGCACCATGGTCGCCGCCAGCATGGGCGGCATGAGCGGTATGCATGAACAAGCCTGTCGTCTGCCAGATTTTTCCCATATTCGCCCCCCTTACGGGTTTCTGTATCAGGGCAATATGGACGAAAAGACTTTTGCGGATGTGTCCGCAGGCTGGCTTGAAGAACGCATCCAAGAGCTTGGCGCGGATAATGTGGCGGCATTTATCGCTGAACCTATTCAGGGCGCAGGTGGGGTTATTATCTCCCCTGCGGGCTATTTTGATCGTATTCAAGATATCTGCCGTCGCCATGATATCCTCTTTGTCGCGGATGAGGTGATTACCGGATATGGCCGCACAGGGCAGTGGTTTGCTAGCCAAACCTACAACCTCAAACCGGATCTGATGGCGACAGCAAAGGGGCTGACATCAGGCTATCAGCCCATGTCGGCGGTGCTGGTCGGGGATAGGGTTGCTGAACGCCTGATTGATGATTGTGGTGAGTTCTATCACGGCTTTACCTATTCCGGTCATCCGGTGGCGGCGGCGGTCGCGCTTGCAAACCTCAATCTGATTGAAAGCGAAGGCATGATTGAACGGGTGCGGACAGATACCGGGCCCTATCTAAACCAAGCCATTCAGCGTCTGGCAGATCATCCTATGGTGGGTGAGGTCAGAAGCCTAGGGCTCCTTGCGGCAGTTGAATTGGTGGAAAGCCGTGAAGGGCCTAAGCATTTCGCAAATCAAGGTGATGCTGGCTGTGTTGTGCGTGATCATGCCATTGCCCGTGGGCTGATGGTTCGGGCAGTGCGTGATGGGATGATCTTGTCGCCGCCTTTGACCTTTACCCGGGCAGATATTGATGAGGTGATTCGCATTCTGGGGGACGCCCTTGATGACGCCCTAAAGACACTGCACCTCGCATAATCACTCCCTCGTAGAGTGATATAGATAGGATATGTCATGGATTACAATGATTCGGATCAGGCGTTTTTGAAACAACAGATCAAAGGCACAAAGCATGAGATGACTTACGCAGGGGCGTTAAGCTTTTTGCGCCGGAAATATAGCCGTGATCTTGATGGTATTGATCTGGTGCGGAAGGTCGAACCACTGAGGAACCACCGAAGCTTTCGCAGAGTGTCCGCCCGTATTCTTTGCTGCCACCTCAAAAATGTGCGCCATATCAGCTTGGCTGATTAGCCCTTCCCTGCCGCCAATGGGACCTGCGTCAATGACACCATAGCCATCGTGAGTGTCTAAAACGTTTAGGCAGTTTCTTGGTCTGAGCTCAAACCATTTGGCAAGAGCATCAACGTTTGAGGTGAATAGTGAGTGCAGGAGCAGTGGTGCTGTCTGGAAGTCGTAAATGAGATCCACAAGCGGTGCAATCTCCAGCTGCTGGGTGTAGTGGGCGTGCACCTCAACCAGCACCCGCATGCCTCGAGCTCGAATTTT
>JALRFL010000201.1 GCA_023259875.1 Alphaproteobacteria bacterium | reverse complement strand
TAAAGAAATTCTACAGATCTTGCAACACAGCATCATGTTTGAAAACCGATGCTGTGCGTAATAGTTTTTAGCTGGAACATCTAAAACGACGCTTGTATCAAACCGCTTGATTTAAAAGCAGAGAGTGGTTCCAAGCTTTCGGGCAAGCGAACAAAGCCTCGATCTGTCAATTCGCTGGCGGATAAAAGCGACAGGTCTTCTTCGGTGGGTGTTGGGGCTGGCAGCCCTTCTTCAATACCCTGACAGCCAGCATGCACCACCGCAGCAAGAGCAAGATGAGGACAGGCCGCCGCATCAGCGGCGCGATATTCAATATTATACTGTCTTGCGATATCGGTAGGCTCTTTGGCGGTAACAGGGCAAATCCTGAGTGACGCTTCCCTATCCCTAAAGCCAAGATTATTAAACGCCGCAGACCAGCGATGAGGGGTCAAACGCAAGTAAGAGACCACCGAGGGCGCAGTGATAGCAATAATAGCATCAAGATATTTTAGTATCCCTGCGGCAAAGGCCCCTGTCAAATCAGACATTCCATAGGGTTTATCCGCATCATAAGTGGCAGGACTGTTATCAGCGTTCAGAAAACTCATATGCATATGGACGCCATTGCCGACGCTGGCAGGGTCGCGGATCGGGGTAAAGGTGGCGTCCTCACCATGAAACCTCGCTGTTGAGCGTGTGAGCTCCTTGATGATGACGGCCGCATCCGCCGCACGCACGCCTTCTTCGGGGGCAATCACCACTTCATATTGGTTAGGGCCATATTCCTTCATGATGCTATCAGGGGAAAATCCTGCGGCATGGATTTGCTCAATTAAGGTTTCACATAAGGGGCGGTGCATTTCAAAACCAGAACGCCCAAAACCTTCACCAATTAATCCAAGCTCTCGCTTGAGTTGAAATTCTTGTTCAAATGCAGAAATTAATCTGACACCACTGAGATGCTCTAGCCGCGATAGGGCAGATTTGAGAATGGCGCGGGTGCAAAAATCCCAAGGCTCACCCTCTAAGGTCATGATATCGCTCAACATGAAATGTTCTGTATATGATCCAAAATCAGCACTCACCGCCCCGCCTTGATCAGGAATAAGCAACAAATCCCCAAGCGCCCCAAAAGGCGTTTCGCCAATACCATCAAAACAGTTGATCTGAACATTCGTGGGAACCCATCCCATGCCGCGTTTGAGTCGCCTTTCCAAATCGGATTTAGGGAAAGCCTTGCCGCGCACTTTACCAGCAAGATCGCAAGTGGCCGCAAATATTAACTGACTTTTTGCGTTCTTATCCTCAACCATTGTCGGTTTGCTCATGTGCTCTCTCCTTAAATCCATCACGCATGGCATCCCATGCTTCAATCCGTTTTCGTGTTTGCGGCCAAGTTTTTTCCGCCACCCGGGTGACCAGCGCCTCAGTTAAAGCTAGTGCAGGGGCGTAACTGTCCCAGATAGTACCTGTTTCTATCGGAACAACCAACACCTCTGATGCGTGCCGCGTTGCCGGTGACAGCCAATGGTCTGTCATCAACACCACCTGAACCTTTTGGGTTTGTGCTTGTTTTGCCAGTTGCCAGAGGTTTTTCTGATAACGCCGAAAATCAACAAGGAAAAACACATCCCCTTGTTTCATTCTTAACAAATATTCTGGCCAAACTTCAGGGTCACGCGGCAGATGATATACGCGCTCACGTGCTTGGCGAAGATGAAAGGAAAGATGCTGTGCTATGGTATCGCTTATTCTTCCCCCTACCGCGTAAATGGCGCGTTTGGAATCTGCCAGCAAATCACAAATCTGTTCAAACTGGCTTTCGGTGACGGCCTGACCTGCGGATGCCATTTGTTCTGATGCAAGGCGGAGGAAGCCATTGAGATATCCCCCTTTAATTTGTTCAGAAGTGGCGTGGATTTCCACAGGCGAACGATCGCCTTCGCGTAATTCGGATACCAAATGTTTTTGTAATTCAGGAAAGCCAGACAAGCCAATTTTTATCACAAAGCGCGAGATTGATGGCTGAGAGACTTCTGCCCGATCCGCCAGTTCATGCATCTTGATTAATCCGGCGTAGGGATAATCAGACAACAACACCGTCGCCAGTTTCCTTTCAGAAGGGGTAAAATCAGTGGCGGCGGTCTCAATGCGTTTTCTAATATTCATGTGGCTTATAGTTTCTGAAATTTTTCATTCAGTCAATCTTAGAAGAATTGACTTTGGGTTTTTTGTTTCTCTATACTCATTGTTATGAATCACGCCTTAGCCTCATCTCTTATTGGAAAAACTGACCCTTTGCCAGTGGAAGTTCTTTATGGGGATACCGCTTCTGATATCGTGCTGGTGTGTGAACATGCTGGTCGTGCTATCCCGCAATCTCTAGGCACTTTGGGCATCAGTGATGAGGTGTTAAATAGCCATCGCGGATGGGATATTGGCGCTGAAATGGTGGCGCGAGAATTGGCAAACCTGCTCAAAGCGCCACTTGTTATTCAACATTATTCACGGCTGGTCATTGACTGTAACCGCCCTCCCATGACGCCGCAATCTATCCCTTGCGAAAGCGATCATGCGCATATCCCCGGCAATATCGCGGCCTGCCAGTCGGAAAAAGCTGATCGCGTCAAAGCCATTTTTGACCCAATGGACGCGGCGATTAAGCGGCTTTTTGAAACCCCAAGACGAGCAGCGTTTTCGATACATTCCTTTACCCCTGAAATGGATGGAAAATCGCGGCCTTGGCACGCGGGTTTTCTAACACGGGCATCGCTTGGCACTGCTGAAACCCTGATAAAGGTGATCCAAAAGCACCAACCTGATTTAACATTGGCCATTAACGAGCCTTACGCCATTGATAGCGAAACCGATTGGTTTATTCCCCATTATGCTGAGGCTCTAGATTTGCCGCATTGCCTTATTGAGATACGCAATGATCAAATTGATCATTCAGAAGGCGCCATATTCTGGGCTGAACTGCTTGCCGAAGCGATAACTGATTTGATGGAGACTTTGTCATGACCTTAACCAGAAAAGTTCCTCTTATTCCTGAACAATCTGCGCTTCTGTTTGTGGATGTTCAGAATTTTTCAGCTCATAAAAAAGGAACGGAGTTTGTAGGACTATCAGAAGAGAGTTTTACAGAAAAATATGGTTGGTATTTTGATGAGTTGGAAAGCCGAGTCATCCCAAATATGCAGGCTTTGCAAAGCGCTTTTCGTAAGAAAAAAATTGAGGTGATGTACACGACCATCGAAAGCCTAACCGAAGATGGGCGAGATCGTTCGCTTGATTACAAAATTACTGGTTTTCATGTGCCGAAAGGGTCATGGGATGGTAAAGTGATTGATCAAATTGCCCCTATGGGGGATGAAATCGTTCTTCCTAAATCGTCATCGTCGGTTTTTATTTCCACCCATATTGACTATATCCTGCGCAATCTTGGGGTGCGGCAGTTGGTCATCTCAGGCCTGATCACAGACCAATGTGTTGAAAGCGCTATCCGTGATGCGTGTGATCTGGGCTATCTGGTGACACAAGTAACAGATGCGTGCTTGACCTATAGCCAAAAAAGGCATGATCATTCTATAGAAACAATTAAAGGCTATTGCCGGCAGTTAACCACCGCAGACCTGATTGAGGAAATACAGCATGCTTGAGCTGAAAGGCGTATCAAAAACCTTTGGTGGGGTTAAAGCCGTACAGAATGTTAGCATGACGATTGCACCGGGTGAGGTGAGAGGGTTAATCGGGCCAAATGGCGCAGGAAAAAGTACATTGGTCAATTTAATATCAGGATTGCTTCGCCATTCGACAGGAACAATCTCAATCCATGGTGAGGGTGTTGATAAGCTATCTGCCCATCAACGGGCGCATCTCGGTATCGCCCGAACCTTTCAGAATCTGAGGGTGTTTGGTAGCCTAACTGTGCAACAAAATATCGATGTTGCAGGCTATTCCGGTCAAGCCAGCCATCGTAACGGGAATGATATCCTGCGTGAGGCGATTGCGCGTTTTGACCTTGCTGACAAACTTCATGCCCCTGCCAGTTCATTAGCATACGGCCAGTTGCGCCGATTGGAAATCGTGCGTGCGCTTGCGCTTAGGCCGCGCCTGTTAATGCTTGATGAACCTGCCGCCGGCATGAATGAACAGGAAACGGATGATCTGAGAGAGGCGTTAAGCTGGGTCAGATCGCAAAGCGACTGCGCTATTCTTGTTATTGATCATGATCTCAAATTTATTATGGCGCTTAGTGAGCGCATCACAGTTCTGAACCTAGGAGCCGTCATAGCAAATGGCAGTCCTAAAGAGGTCTCGGAAAACAGGCAAGTGATCGACGCCTATTTAGGTGAAGATTATGAACATGCCGCTTAAGTAACATTCAAACCACGAGGGAGTAAGAAAATGAAAAAGACACTAATCGCATTAACCTGTCTGGCTATGGCCGGACCTGCCATGGCAGATGACACCATTAAAATCGGCTTGGGTGTGCCAATGACCGGCGATTATGCGCCTTATGCCGAATGGCAAGGTGCGCGCTGTATGGCAAAAATGATTAACGACAAGGGCGGCGTTGACGGCAAGATGATTGAGGTGCTGACACAAGATTCTGGCGCAGATACACAAACCGCTATCAGCCTTGCCCAAAAATTTCTGGATGAAGGCGTGGTCATGCTGGGAACAATTCCATTTTCGGATACTATGATTCCCGTGGCACAGGTTGCCAACAGTTATGGCGTGTCCATTTTTCAGCCACAGTCCACCCAAGTTGAAATGCATGCAGGGATAGTGGATAATTTCTTTACTGGTGTGTCTCCAGACCCTTTCACGGCAACCGCTGCGGCTAACCATGCGTTGAGCCTTGGCGTTAAAAATGTGGTCTTGATGACTTCTGACGAAGGCGGATCATGGTCTGCTCGCACACCGTTATGGTTCGGTGAAGTGATCGAAGCCGGTGGCGGCAAGATCTTGTCAAAGATGAACTTCTCTTTTGGTACAT
The DNA here is from genome assembly GCA_023259875.1 of Alphaproteobacteria bacterium. Lineage (GTDB taxonomy): Bacteria > Pseudomonadota > Alphaproteobacteria > Puniceispirillales > UBA1172 > UBA12202. The sequence continues at coordinate 17,349 of JALRFL010000201.1, read as the reverse complement.
CGGATTGGTCTCCACAAATTGCCGAAATGAAAGCTCTTGGTGAACAAATTGATGGCATTTATATTTCATCCATCATGCCAGATATCGCGGTTCTGGTTCGTCAGCTAAAGAGCGCTGGCATTGATGCCTATGTTATCGGTTCTGACGGCTTTGATGATCCTTCGCTTGATGCGATTGGTTCTGAAGATGCCTCAATTCTTGATAAAGTGTTCTTTGGTACACTTGCCCCAAGCCATGCCGAAAGTGCTGTGGTCAAGTTTATGGCAGACTGTAAAGCAATGGGCATTGATGTCCCTGGTCTATTCCCAGCAACGGGTGCAGATACAGTTATGGCGGTTGCTTGGGCGGTTGAACAATCTGGCAGCACGGATCCGTCAACGATTGCTGATACCATCAGGAACGCGGATAGCATCCCTGTTCTGACGGTTGACAGCATTTCCTTTAAGGAAACCAGAACTTTTGCTCAGCGGACCATTCCTGTTATTGGATATAAAAATGGAAAGCGGGTTTTGATTTCAAATGAAATCCCTAAAAATACACCAACCGATTGGAACTAATTGATCTCATCACGCGGAGCTTTTTTCGAAAAGCTCCGCTTTCTATACCGCTGTATCTTGGACTCTGGTCATGCTTGTTGTTCAAAATCTGAATGTGTTCCATGGCCCAATTGAGGCCGTGCATGGGATTTCCTTTACCGTTAAGGAAGGGAGTTGCGTGTCCTTGCTTGGCCCAAATGGTGCAGGAAAAACTTCAACGATTTCTGCGATTACTGGTGTGGCAAAATCCACTGGAAGGATTATGTTTGCCGATGAGGACATTTCCACCCTGCCTGTGGAAATACGCATCCGCAAAGGGATTGCCGTATCCCCAGAAGGGCGACGAGTTTTTGCTAATCTTAGCGTCAAAGAAAATCTGCGCCTAGGCGGTGCTTATAATACCGCCAATGTTGACAGACTTATAGCGGAATGGTTTGAAACCTTTCCTATTTTAGCTGAGCGGCGTGACCAAATGGCAGGCACTTTGTCAGGGGGTGAGCAGCAAATGCTTGCTATTGCCCGCGCGTTGATGTCTGAGCCTAGAATTCTCCTTTTGGATGAACCTAGCCTAGGGCTTGCGCCAAAAATTGTGACACAGATTTTTGAGATGATTAAGCGGCTAAAAGAAAAGCGAATGACTATTCTGTTGGTTGAACAAAACGCCACTTTGGCCTTGCGGCTTTCCGATCATGCCTATCTGTTAAACAATGGACTTATTGTTGCCGATGGAACCGCCGAAACTTTTGGAAGCAACGATGCCTTAATGGCGGAATTGACGGGGTTAGCCTAAGATGGAATTTGTTGCTCAGCAGATCATGAATGCCCTGTCCTTTGGCGCAGAATATGCCTTGCTTGCCTTGGGCCTTGCGATTGTGTTTTCGATTATGGGATTGGTAAACTTTGCCCATGGGGAAATCATCGCGGTTGGCGGCTATACCATGGTGGCAATGGCCGCGCTTTCACTTAACAACCCCCTCATTGTGGTGGGGGCGGCTATTTTGGCCGCTGCAATAGGCGCTGTTACTCTTGAAAGGGTGGCCTTTCGACCTGTCCGCTATGCAGATCCTACCACTGGCCTATTAACGGCGTTTGGGGTCTCCATTGTGTTGCAAAACCTCTTTTTGCTCTTAGTTTCCCCGCGTCCTATCGCGGTTACATCCCTTTATTTTCTGGAATGGCCAATTCCTTTTGTCGGGCTTCGCATTTCATCCCTGCAATTATTTGAAACCATAACCACCATTATTGTCATTGTGGTGATGATGCTTTTTCTCAAAAGAACTGTGCTTGGCCTTGCTATGCGCGCCGCCGCGCTTGATTTTGAAATGGTCAGATTAACAGGCATCAAGGCTAATCGCGTCTTTGCGGCGGCCTTTCTGATTTCAGGCTTGCTTGCTGGTATTGCTTGCGTTTTTATTATGGCAAGGCGTGGTTCCGTTGATCCGCATCTTGGCTTTGATCCTGTGCTTATGGCGTTTGTTGCCTGTGTTGTTGGTGGCTTCGGCAGTTTGCCGGGGGCGGTCATTGGCGGCTTTTTGCTTGGCGCTATTGAAGTCGCGATGCTTGTTCTTTTACCTCAGTCTTTAGGCGGCATGACAGAGGCTTTTGTTTTTGGCAGTATCGCCTTATTGTTGATCTGGCGACCTGATGGAATTTTAACGCCGCCGCGTGAAAAAGGAGATAAGCAATGACCCTTTCACGCAGTCAGAAACGCGGCTTGGTTGGGGCTAGTCTGCTTGCCCTTGTGCTGATTTTGATCGGCACCATTGCGACTTATTTTGGATCAAAATATCAACTCCGCATTGTTTATGGTTCTTATGTCAGCCTAATGGTTGTTCTCGCCCTTCAAGTTTTTATGGGGAATGCTCGCATCACCAATTTAAGCCATTCGGCATTTATGGGTATAGGGGCTTATGCGGCGGCGATTTGTGTAACCCCAATCGCTATGAAAAAAATATCTCTGCCTAGCGCGCCATGGGGGCTTAATGCTTTTGCGCTTGATCCGGTCACCTCAGGGGTGATTGCCATTGCTATTACTGCTATAATTGCTTTGTTGATTGGTCTTATTCTTGTTCGCCTTTCTGGCATTGGGGCAACTATCGTTTCTCTGGCGGTGCTAGTGATTGTCCATTCTCTCTTTTTGTATCGCACCGATATCTTTAAGGGAAATCAGGCATTTTTTGGCATCCCTCAAGTCTTTACCCTGACTTCTGCCATCATCATTGCCGTGATCATGGTTTATGTTGTGCGTGGCTTTAAGGAAAGCCGATGGGGGATTGCGCTGAGAGCCTCAGCGGATGATGAAATTAGCGCGGCGGCGATGGGCGTCAATGTGCATCGCCTTAGGTTATTGGCTTGGGTGTTGTCTTGTGTGCTACTCGCCGTGGCTGGTATTGCCTATTCTTATTATCTAGGGACGATTAGCGCGCGGCCTTTTTACTTTAATCATGTTTTTCTGACCCTTGCGATGCTGATCTTGGGGGGGATGCGCACGGTGACCGGGGCGGTTCTTGGGACATTCATTATTTCTTTTGGGCTTGAATGGGTGCGCTGGCTCGAAACGGGCCCCACCATTCTGGGGCAAAAATTCCCAGAGGTATTGGGGTTATCGGGGGTTGTGCTAGGATCGGTGATTGTTCTTATTATGGCCTTGCGTCCCGGGGGCATTATGGGTGATCGAGAAATCGAAGACTTTATCTTAAAAAACACAGAATAAAGAAACAAAATCTCCTTTCAAAGCGAATAGGTATAATGGGTAGGCTTATCTATCCACAACTTACCTGAAGGGAGTGACCACTAATGATACAAACAAAAAAACTTTCTTTAGCCGTGGCTTTGGCTGTGGGCTTTAGCTTTTTCAATCTGACTTTGGGACAAGCCGAAGAAATAGACGATAACGCTCGCCCTGCGCCACCTTCAATTGGTGCGGATGTGCCTTTGACATATTTTGGCCCTGCACCTTCTGATGTTCAGAAAGAATTGGTAGGCCCTTATCAACTGCTCAAATCCGGGCGGGTTGATTTGGATGCAGGAACCATCACCTTGCCTCTTTATCAAGGGCAGATGCGTAGCGGCGAGACTGTCTGGTATATTGTTACCGACACCGATGATAAGGGGAATGCTGATGCTTTGGGGCTTAATTATTCACCCAAACTGACCTTTTCGGATGTTGGCGAAGCCGTGCGTGAAGCAAGACTCGATAAAAATTTCAGTCTCGTTTTTGAATCTGGCAAAGTGGATTTCTCGCCAGAGCGTAAAGTCGTCCCCGGGGATGCACCCAATTTCTTTCCCCCAAAAGAAGCCCAGCCCGGCTCCATTGGCGACTCACATTACTCGCCATTGGTAAAAATCACCAATGCTGGCGGGAAAATCTATAACGCGCCCATGATCGCCTTCAATGTCACCGCCGAAACATTGCAATCCTATTGCGGCAAAACACCCGATTACTCGGTGGTGCATGATAAGGTGGTATCCATCTGCCCTGATGAAGCGGAAGTAACCATTGCCTTAACCCCGGGCTTTAGTTTTGCGCGTCCCGTGCTTTATATCTCTACGGAGGCTAATGATCCTGTTCCAGCCACCCTTGAGGGCGCGACTTACGCTCCGGGGCTAGGGGATATTGTGGTAGGGGGCGATGACAGCCTCTGGAGCCCAGTTGAGCGCATCTTTGTTATGGTCAACGGCATCACCGGCAAGGGTAATCCTCAACGGCAAGGCTTGAATTCAGCCATCTCTGACCACGCCTCACCATTGAATGTGCTGGGGGGAATCCCAACTATCGCAACGGATTATAGCCCTCTATGGGATGTCAATGCTGGGGTTTGGACAAAGAAAGCCATCAGTGAGGGAATCCGCTCACGGGTGACGGAGGAATTTCAAATCTTGGGGCTTGTTGAGCAAGGCTGGATTACCGGCCCCGGGGGTGCGAAATACGGATCAACGGGTTTCGTGGTGAACTGTCCGATTGTGTTCCGCTTCCTCTAATCCACACGGCAAAACATAAAATCAAGAGAGCGTTCCAAACTGGGGCGCTCTTTTTTCTCATAAGCTGATCGAGGCGATCATGGGCATTAATGTTGATCGCCATAGTCAATTGGCCTTGGGGGTTTTATCTTATGTGCGTCTTGCTGTGGCTGGTATTGCCTATTCCTATTATCGGGGGTTGTGTTAGGATTAGTGATTGTTCTGATTATGTTGCGTCCCGGGGGTATTATGGGCGATCGGGAAATCAAAGGCTTTATCTTAAAAACATTAGGAGAGAATAATGGCTTGTAACCATACCATTCATCACCATCATCATCATTTTGGATGGGATCGGTCAATTGACCCTGTGCTTTCGGTTTCTCCGGGCCAAACCATAGAAGTGCAAACCATTGATGCCTCTGGTGGCCAATTAGGGCCTCATTCCACCTTGGCTGATTTAGGAAATCTTTCCTTTGATAAGGTTAATCCCGTGACAGGCCCTATCTTTGTCGAAGGGGCAGAACCCGGTGATGCCGTGGCCATTACCTTTCTTGACTTCAAGCCATCGGGATGGGGTTGGACGGCAAATATTCCCGGCTTTGGTTTATTGAGTGATCAGTTTCAAGACGCCGCCCTGCATATCTGGAAATATGATAAAGTTTCAATGGAGCCTGCGCTTTATGGCCCTGGTGGGAAAGTCCCTCTAAAACCCTTTGTGGGGACTATTGGCCTTGCTCTGGCAGAAACGGGATTACATTCTGTGGTTCCCCCTAGACGGGTTGGCGGCAATCTGGACATTCGTGATAACGCCGTAGGAACGACGCTTTATTTGCCTGTTGAGGTGTCCGGGGGGTTGCTGTCGTTAGGCGATACTCATGCCGCCCAAGGCGATGGTGAAATTTGCGGAACAGCGATTGAAAGCCCCATGGATGTAGCGATAAAGGTTGATCTGGTTAAGGATGCGCAATTCCCATTTCCGCGATTTGAAACCCAAGGCCCTGTGACGCGCCATTTTGATAGCAACGGGTATTGGGCCACCACAGGGATTGGTGAAGATTTGTTTCAAGCCGCTCGGGACGCGGTCTCTGGCATGGTTGATCAGGTGGCAAAAGAAACCGGAATGTCCGCTTTGGAGGCTTATATGCTGTGTTCGGTATGTGGGGATTTGCGTATTAGTGAGATTGTGGATATGCCAAATTGGACGGTTTCGTTCTATTTTCCAAAAATTGTCCTTGGGTAAGCCTTTTAGAGTAAGGCCTTTTGGAGTAAGGCTTTTTGGAGTAAGACCTTTTCATCCCTTCTGAGCTGGCCTCTCTATCCACATAAGGGATCAAGAGGCTTAGGGCGAAGCAAAATTACGCTTCAGTGATTTTGCCAAACCATCAAATCAACAGGATCCGATGTGCCCCATCCCCTAGCATGATTCAATTTTGATCAGCAAAAATGCTCCAGTAAACCCTGTGTGGGGGGTAAATGAGTTGTGGGATGAGATGAGTGGTTGTTATCAATGTTAGTGAAAACATATAATTATAATAACGTGTAAAAAGGGTGCTTAGAATCTTCCCGTTAGCCATTTTTTTGATGATTAGCTTGTTTTTGGGTGGTACCGGACTTACACGCCAGCGTCTAAATAAAAAGGCGCGAACAATGTCGCGCCTTTTCAGGGATGCTATGATCTCTTAGCAACTTGGATCAGGTTGCACATTCGCCAATTTTGATTGCAACTGATTGGAACGCCCGACCAGCGCCATCTGGCGCTTGCGTTGTGCATCGGTTGGTTCCGCTTTGATGGATGACCCAAAGGCCATGACCTGACCTAACTTTTCCATATCTTTTGTAAATTTAGTCATGCAGACTTTATCTTCACCAGCGTAACCTTCAAAGGTTTCAATAATAGCTTCAAGATCATCTAGCGCTTGATTAATTTGTGGGTCGCCAGACTCCCCGCATCCTGACAAGCTCAAACCGGCTAGCAGAACAAAACATGTTAAAAATGATCTCATTAGATTCTCCAAATTAAAATTTAACTAAGATAAAAACTAGTCTTAAACTTAGAAAAGAAAAGTCTTTTCGTCATATTTATATAATTTATTAAATTATAATTAGAGATAACCTTGGTGGAGGCATGCAGAGAGACTGCGATCCGATGCATTGGGGGTTGGCATAACCCCAAGTTAAATTTTTATCCGCTATTGAATTAAGCTGAGGATTTGCATGACATGATATTGACAGCCTTGGATCACCTGATCTTGGGCACTTCCGCCCATCATGACCATATCGCCTTTATACTTTAGCATGTCGTCAATCGTATCAATAGGATAGCCGGATACGATCATATTGTCTCTGGCTAATGTGGTGCCCTTTAACATCAAAGCCCATAAAATTTGCGAGTTTTCATCAAGATTAACATCACCGCGGATTTCCCATGCCGTAAAGGCAATGGTCGTGGCCGCACATGAAGAATAGCTATCTATATCCATATTCATGAAATAATTTCTGACATTGCTATTTGAGCTTAATATGTAATCAGCGACTTGAATATTGGCCTCGTCCGAGACATAAGCTGAGGCGTGTTGAGGGGTAATTGAAAAAGTGGTCAGCCAAATTGAGGCGGCAATTAAATATAGATATCGAAACATGGCATTTTTCCTGTGATCATTAATTATAAGAACTAAATTAGATTTTATGAGTATCTATTCAAGTTCACAGTCAAAATGTACGCCTTTTCTTTTGTTCTTTTACGGGTAGGCCAGAGCCATACGCAATGGCAAAAACCTGATCTCATGGCATCAGAGGGTAAGGAATTTCATCACATCCCTTGCGACGAAGTGGATGCACTGATGCGAAGCATTGGTGTCCTTAAGAGATATTTCTTTATTAAAATGAACTAATATGCAATTATTACATTAATAATGTAAAAAATAACATAATATTGCATATATAAATTGGTGTTATGAATATCTATTTGGACAGCCTGACAACGGCCTTGCAGTTAATCATTACCGCTGATGCGGTTCTGCTAGAGATCATATCGCTTTCACTTCGGGTCAGCCTGTCAGCCTTAGCGTTGTCTTGCATCTTTGGCATTACCCTTGGCACTATGCTTGCCATTCGTTCATTTCGGGGGCGAGGGGTCATCATCAGTATCGTCAATGCAATGATGGGCTTGCCACCAGTGGTTGTCGGCCTCATCGTTTATTTGCATTTGTCACGATCTGGGCCCTTGGGCTGGATGGGATTGCTTTACACCCCATCAGCCATGATCATCGCGCAAATCATCCTGATCACGCCAATCATCATAGCGCTAACATGCCAGATGATTGAAGACTTGCATGAAGATTATCGGGATCTGTTTGCGTCACTTTCGGTTTCTCGCCTCTCGGCGATTAAGGCTTATATCATTGACGCGCGTTATTCCCTTTTAACCGTTATATTAGCAGGGTTTGGTCGTGCCATTTCCGAGGTAGGAGCCGTCATCATTGTTGGCGGAAATATTGATCACCTGACCCGAGTGATGACAACTACTATTGCACTAGAAACCTCTAAGGGAGAGTTAGCCTTGGCTTTAGCGCTTGGGGCAATTCTCTTGGCTATGGCAATGGCGGTCAATCTGGCGGCGACATGGCTAAAGCATTTAGCAAAGAGACGCGCTTATGCCTAATAGCCTCCTGCCCATCACCGCACATCAGGTCAGCATCATTCGCAAGGGCAGGCGTCTGCTAAATAGCCTTGACCTTACGATCACCAATCCGGGCATCACCATGATTATGGGGCCTAATGGCGCTGGCAAGAGCCTGCTTTTGCGGTGCTTGCATGGCTTAATATCCAGTGATGAAGGGGAAATCCATTTTGGCCAGAAGCCGATGGAGGCCAAGATTAGATATCGCCAATCTATGGTGTTTCAGTCGCCCACTTTGTTGCGCCGCAGTGTTTATGCCAATCTGGCCTTTGTGTTGAAAGATCGCCGAATGTTTGATCCTGCAAAGATTGATCATGCATTAAACATGGTGGGGTTGACGCATCTAGCAACACAATCGGCTCGGCTTCTTTCGGGCGGTGAAAAACAAAGGCTGGTTCTTGCCCGTGCGTTGTTAACTGATCCTGATATGCTTTTTCTTGATGAGGCCACATCCAATCTCGATCCTGCCTCAACCAAGATTATTGAAGATATCCTTCGCAAGGTAAGCCAAGCCAGCACCAAGATCATAGCTATTACGCATGATCTGGGTCAGGCAAAACGGCTTGCCGATACCATCGTGTTTATGCATCAGGGCCGTGTCTGTGAGCAGACGCCTTCTGATGCGTTTTTTGATCAACCGATATCCAAGGAGGCACGCGCCTTTCTCAAAGGTGATCTGTTGCTTTAGTGAAACCCAAAACAATCAATTAGTGAAACCCAAAACAATCAAAAGGAGTATGAAATATGTTAAGACTGTTTGTTCACTATGTTTTAGCTGGAATTATGATGACGGGCGCGGCAATGGCGGACAGCTCAATCATCGTGCAATCCACGACATCCACAAAGAATTCGGGGCTATATGACTATATCCTTCCAATGGTCAAGGCAGATACTGGCATAACCGTGAATGTTGTTGCGGTAGGCACAGGCGCCGCCATTAGAAATGCCATGAACTGTGACGGTGATGTGTTGTTAGTTCATAGCCGCAAAAGAGAAGATCAGTTTGTTGCCGATGGATATGCTAAGCAACGCTTTGATGTCATGTATAATGATTTTGTAATTGTAGGCCCTGCTTCTGATCCTGCAAATATCAAAGGCAAACAAAATGCCGCGGAGGCGTTAACCGCGATTGCCAATACGCAATCACTTTTTGCTTCACGAGGAGATGATTCCGGTACACACAGCAAAGAAAAATCCCTATGGGCAGCGGCTGGCATTGATCAAGCCGCAGCTTCGGGGCAATGGTACCGCGAAACAGGTTCCGGCATGGGGGCAACCATCAATGCGGCTGTTGGTATGGGCGGTTATACCCTAACTGATCGGGCAACATGGATTAATTTTGGCAATAAGGCAGATTTTGACATCGTTGTTGAGGGGGATGAACGCCTGTTTAACCCTTATGGTGTCATGCTGATTAGCTCTGAAAAATGCCCAAATGTTAAAGCCGCTGAAGGGCAGGCTTTTATTGACTGGTTAATCTCAGATAAAGGGCAGGCCGCTATTGCCTCCTATCAGATTGCTGGCAAGCCCTTGTTCTTTCCAAGCGCGAAGTAATCCCCCCCTTGGTGAGAGGCCTTAGGTCTCTCACCAAGCTTTACGCTTGGTTGGCATTAAAATGAATTTTGCCAAAATTGCTGAAATCATATCCAGAATAAGCGCTTGTAATATTGGTAAAATTTGAATCCTGACAGAAGGTTAAAAATTGCTGAAACGGGTCTTCAAAATAAAATTGCCGCGATACCAGAAGATCAACCCGTTCGTCAATGAGAGGCAAAAACCCCAATTGATATTTACTGGCAAGGTATTGCAAACCAAAGGCTACATCCGCTGTTCCGTCAATAAGACTTAGCGCGGCTTCTAATTCGGTATGCTTTTCCGCGGTAAAAATTTCCTTATCGGTTTTAATGCCGTGCTGTGACAACAGATGGTCAAAGAGAATCTGACTTCCAGACCCTTTTTGCCTAACAGAGATGCGTTTGCCAATGATATCCGTAAAGCAAGTGATCTGATCTTTCAGATGTGGGGCAATCATTATTCCTCTCTGCCGTTTTGCCCATTCGATAAGCACCACATTAGCATTGGCAAAGCGTTGCCGAATTGCTGGAATATTCCACGCATCCTCTGAAGTATCGTAAATATGAAGCGCGCTTATCGCGGCTTGCCCTTGTTCAATCAGATCGAGTCCTTTGCTGCTTCCGTTCCATAAAGTGGCAATTTGAATCTCTGAAAGGCGCATCACCTCCTCAAGGCAGGGATCATGACTGCCAGCCAAAGTTGGAGGAAGCGTCATCGGTTTTTTGCCAGCCTCTAACCAGTGCTTGATTTCCTCTCTTGGAAACAGAAGCTTACCTGTATTTTTGTGAAAAGGGATTTGATTGCGCGCAACAAGGTCATAGACCTTGCGTTCTGTTGAACGGATCAGAGCGGCCACTTCTTTTGTGGTGAGATATTGCGACAAAGGAAACCGCCTTACATAATATCAGAATTATCCTGATCCTTATTCTATGGTGTTCGTAAGGGATTGTCATGTTCAAACCGTCAAGAAGAAAGCAGGGATAATGTATTGAATGGGGCGGCAAAGTTGATCTTGACCATGATCTAGGCGTCTATGGCTTCTTTCATCCAGCGTTGGAGATGCATGACGGGATGCTCGGAGTTCACACCGCCTTCTGGATCAATCACCAATGGGCCGGGGCGATAGCCACGCGAACACAGACCTCTTTGAACCGATTCCACCAGATGGATATCTTCTTCAACCGTCGTCTCACGATCTTGTTTTGCCAGTTTCCGCACGGTGTCGTTTTCAGCCCCATCAACCGAATACCAGCCGCGCCATACCACCACATGATCCGCATCCACCGCGCGCCAGTGATAGGTGTTAAGGACATTCCCCGGATAAACCTGAAAGCTAAACATAGGCCACAAGAACCAGCTTGAATACTGATCAAAATGATCAAAGCCAGATTGGATATCATAGGTCATATCCGCCAGATTTTGGCATTCGGTGGTATGGCGCAGGCATTTTCCTTGCGGCTGAATATCATAGGTTTCGGGTTTAACAACGCCACTGGCAAAGGTGGGGTGATTAAGCGCACAGTGATAACATTCGGAATAGTTTTCAACCGACACCTTCCAATTGCAATCTTCCGGTATCTCAACCCATTCCAAAGGCTTCAGGCGATCCCAGTTCGGAACCCATTCCATCAATTCCTGCCGCGCGTGGGGAAACCATTGATCCATGGGGGCGGCTTCGGGGTCAAGATTGACAAAGACAAAGCCAAGAAACTCCTCAACCTTAACCTCGCTAAGGCAGATGCTGGCGGTATCAACCCCTGCCACAACATCCAGATTAGGCGCTGATCGCAGTCGCCCATCCAAATGATAACTCCAGGCATGATAAGGGCAAACAATCGCCGGAACCCGGCCAGAGCCAGAAACCAACTGATGGGCGCGATGCTGGCACACATTATAAAACACCCGAATCCGGTGATCACGGTCGCGGATGGCAAAAAGGCTCTCGCCAGCGATATCAAAACTGGTGTAACTGCCGGGCAGGGGCAGGGCTGAACCATGGCAACCAAATTGCCAGGTTTTGGCCAATAACCCCTTACATTCTTTGGCATAAATGGCAGGGTCTGTGTAATATCTGGCGTCAAGGGAATGGATGGGTGAGGTCATGATTGTTCCTCAAGATATAGGCCGCGCTGATGCCGCCGTTTATGAAATTCTTCCACACGATCCACTATTTCCTCGCTAGCCACAGATATCACCAGCGACAGCAGCGTTTCCAGCAAGGCAATGATACTCACCGATGAGGGAAAGAATTGCGGCGTATCCACCGACACATTAAACCCATGATCCGCATGACGAATAACAGGGCTGGCAGGGCTATCAGAAATCCCGATGATGGTTAATCCTTGCGTGCGCGCAATGCTAACCGCTTCTACCACCTCTGTCCGATAAGGTTTGCAGGTGATGGCAATCAACACATCTTTTTCATTCGCCCATGCCAGATCATCCACAGGCGTTGATCCGGGGCGTGGGATGGCATGAAACTGCACCATGCCTGTTGAGGCCAAATAGGTAAAGTTATGGGCATTTGCATTTTGCAAGCCAACGCCGAGGGTAAAGACATTTCTGGAATTCCAGATGGCATTAGCGGCGGCAATCAACTGATCTATGGATATGCCAGAAAAACTCTCCTCAATGTTGCGTAACGCGCTTTGCACCATGTCGGCATATAGCTCACCAAGTGAACCTGATTTCCGAACATCTTGAAGCCAGCGCGCCCGATTTGGAAAATCCCCACCACGGCGGATGCTTTCGCGGAAGGGGGCGCGGAAATCTTCATATCCTTTGAAGCCGATCTGACGCGCCATGCGCATAATGGTATTTGGCGTCACGCTGGCGGCTTCGGCAATCTCACGCACCGTGGAAACCCCAACATCTAAAGGGTTTTCCAGAACATAGACCGCAGCCTTTTTCGCCTCTGGGGTAAGCGAGGCCAATTCGTCCGCTAGGCGAGTCAAAACCATTGATGATGCATTTGTGTCATTCATGATTGACTATGGTATATTTGTTCTATTAATCTGTCCATAATTTTTCTGAATTGAGGGTCAAAAATGTCAGAGTCTGCGTTTCCTACTCAAGCTAGGGTGGTGATTGTTGGTGGTGGTGTCATGGGATGTGGGCTGGCCTATCATCTTGCCCATGAAGGCTGGACCGATGTGGTGCTGTTGGAAAAGGCAGAATTGACAAGCGGAAGCACGTGGCACGCCGCTGGCCAAATTACCCATTCCACCAGCTCATTTGGGCTTGGAAAATGTGTGGACTACAATATCGGCCTTTATGCCGGTGGGCTTGAGGCAGAAACTGGCCAAGTGGTGACTTGGCATGGATGTGGGTCATTTCGCTTGGCCTATACCGAAGATGAAATGGATTGGCTTCGCCATACGCTATCGGTGGGTAATGCCCTTGGCTTTAATATTGAACTGGTTCAACCTGATCGCATTTCCGCCTTGCATCCGTTTTATAATCTGGATGGGGTGTTAGGGGCGCTTCATACCCCTGATGATGGTCATGTTGATCCTTCAAATGTGACCATGGCCTTAGCGGCAGGGGCACGGCAATTAGGCGTTGGCATTTATCGCCGATGCCGCGCCACCAATATCACCCAGAATCAAAACGGCGAATGGGTGGTCGAAACCGAACGCGGGACAATTCTTTGTGAGCATGTTGTCAACGCTGGGGGAACCTATGCGCGGCAAATGGGGGAATGGTCAGGCCTGCAATTGCCCATGACCTCAATGACGCATCATTATTTTGTCACCGAACCCGTGCCGCAATTTGCTGATCTTGAGCGCGAATTGCCCGTGATTAGGGATGACCGAAAGGTTTCTGGCTATATCCGCATGGAACAAAAACGCGGCTTAATTGGCATCTATGAGAAAGAAAATCCAAATACCGTCTGGGAAGACCATTGCCCGTGGGAAGCTGAAAATGAACTGTTCGACCCGGATTATGATCGGGTCATGCCTTGGCTGGAAGAAAGCCTTAACCGCATGCCCATTTTTGCAGAGCTTGGCATTAGCCGTGAGGTGCATGGTGCGATATCGCACCCGCCTGATGGCAATCCATTGATTGGCCCTGCGCCCGGTGTTCGCAATTACTGGTGCTGTTGCGGCACACAGATCGGGATCGGTTGGGGCCCCGGACTGACGCGAGAATTGGCAAGATGGATGGTGCATGGGGCGGCGGATATTTCCATGCGTGAGTTTGATCCGCGCCGCTTTGGTGACTATGCAAATAAAGAATGGCAGGTGATAAAGGCAAAAGAAGATTATTGCCTGCGCCATGAGATTCCATTTCCGCATTTTAACCGTCTGGCTGGACGACCGATTAAACCTTCGCCTTTGTATGATCTGCTATCCGCAAAAGGCGCGGTTCATGAGGAGGTGTTCGGGTTTGAACGGCCGCGGTGGTTTGCGCGTGGCGGCGTGCCTGCCCAAGATCATTATTCTTTTCGCCGTAACATCGTGCATGAGATGGTTGCCGAAGAAGTGAAAGCGGTGCGTCAGGCCGTCGGCATCATGGATGTGACCGCCTTTGCCAAGGTAAAGGTTTCTGGCAAAGGGGCATTTGCGCTTCTTGATCGGCTAACGGCAAACAAATTGCCAGTTAAGGTTGGCGGTATTGCGTTGACGCATTTCTTAAATAAACGCGGCAGGATTGAGGTGGAATCCACTGTCCTGAAAATGGATGATGAGAGTTATTATTTGGTCTGTGCCGCGTTTTTTGAACAGCGTCTGCTCGATCATCTTCATCACAACCGAATGGATGAGGATGTGACCATAACAGCCTTATCCGCAGAATGGGCGGCGCTTTCGTTAAATGGCCCTCATTCGCGTGAGGTGTTGGGCAAGGTCACGGATGCACCATTGGATAATGCGCATTTTCGCTGGCTAACCGGTCAAAAGATAATGATATCAGGGCATGAGGTATGGGCGCTTAGGATGTCCTATGCAGGGGAATTGGGGTGGGAGTTGCATATGCCCAATGCGGCGTGCCTTGATGTGTATTCTGCTCTCTTTGCGGCTGGTGAGGCATTTGGTATCAAAGATTATGGTTCCTTTGCGATGAATGTGATGCGGATGGAAAAGGCCTTCAAAGGCGCAGGGGAGTTGACCAACGAAGTCACCTTACCCGAAGCGGATGTGATGCGGTTTGTTGATCAGGGTAAGGATTTTCTTGGCAAATCAGAAACCCTTGCTAATCTAACGCATCTGCCATGGGTTTGTGCCTATCTGGATATTGAACCAGATGGTGTGTTCGATGGTCATGGGGGTGAGGCCGTGTTGAAAGACGGAAAGGTGGTTGGGTCAACGGCGTCGGTTGTTTATGGGCATTCGGTGGGGCGGATCCTCGCCTTTGCCTATATCAAACCCGATGCTGCCATTTTGGGAACAAAACTTGAGGTCATGATCGCTGGTAAGCCTAGGGCGGCATCAGTACTTGGTGCGCCTGCTTATGATCCGGACAGCCTGCGCCCCAGAGAGGATTCCTAGAGCGGATTTGCCTAAGGAGAAGACATGATGACACAAGACTTGCATCTTCCTGAGACAATGGCGGCCATGGTAACGATGGGGCATGGCGGCCTTGAGCAGATGGTTTGGCATGAACGCTGGCCATGTCCGCGCCCTTCCGCAGGACAGGTGATGATCCGTGTTGGCGCGTGCGGATTGAACAACACCGATGTCAACACGCGCTCAGGTTGGTATTCCAAGGCGGTTTCGGATGCCACCACAGGTGATGGATATGATCAAGTTGGCGAAGATGACCCCAGTTGGGGCGGTGCGCCAATCACATTTCCGCGCATCCAAGGCGCAGATGTCTGTGGTCAGATCGTTGCGGTAGGGGATGGGGTTGACCCTCTGCGAATTGGGGAAAGAGTGATCACCGATGGCTGGTTACGCGATCCTGATGACCCTATGAATAAAAACAAGACAGGTTATTTCGGGTCAGAATGTGATGGGGGTTTTGCCGAATATACCGTGACAGCGTCACAAAATGCTTTGGCCATAGTTTCCGATTTGTCTGACGCGGAACTGGCGACATTCTCGTGTTCTTATTCAACCGCCGAAGGGATGCTGACCCGTGCCAAGGTCACCGCCTCTGATACCGTTTTGGTGACTGGCGCGTCTGGTGGTGTTGGTGGGGCAGTGGTGCAACTGGCAAAATACCATGGGGCAAGGGTGATTGCGCTCGCCTCAGAAAGCAAACATGATGATGTGGCGGCGCTTGGGGCAGATAAGCTTCTGCCTCGGATGCCAGACAATTTGCGCGCCGCTTTAGGTGATGAAAAGATCACTGTCGTTGCGGATATTGTTGGCGGCGTGATTTGGCCGTCCTTGATTGATGTTCTTGAACGAGGTGGACGATATACCTGTTCAGGCGCTATCGCAGGCCCCATGGTTTCGTTTGATCTTAGAACTTTTTATTTGCGTGATCTGACCTTTACTGGCTCAACTGTGATTGATCCCCAGATCATGAAAAATCTGGTTCGCTATATCGAAACTGGTGCGATCAAACCGGCCTTGGCCGCGACTTATCCGTTATCTGAATTGCGTGAGGCACAGGCCGCTTTTATCGCAAAAACCCATACTGGAAATATTGTGGTGTGCCCATGACCTCTGCATCTTCTGATTTGATTGCATCCTTGTTTTCTACCCTGCTTAGTGAGGCTAAGAAGGTTTATGACGCGACACCGGCGATGCAGGGCTTTGCCAAGTGGCCGACGGATTTGACCTATCATCATCAAGCCCCTGTCTGGATTCCGGCTATCCGTCAACTGACCTTGTGGGAAAATAATCATCCGTTGCATAAAGCCACCCAAAGCATCTTGCCCTATGGCAAATGGAAGCAAACTTACACCGAACAAGAGGTGGGTTACGGCTTTTTGCAAGATTACGGCTATATCGAATTATTTGGCCCTGACGGCCATTTTAGGTCCGACCAAGTTCGCGGTTATGTAGGCTATTGGGGCAAGGGATTATATTATCCTTGGCATCACCATGAGGCAGAGGAAATCTATACGGTGATCAGTGGATCAGGTTATTTTGAAGCCGAAGGCAAGGCGCCTGTGACCCTCACTTCAGGCCAATGCCAAATCCATGAGAGCAATCAGCCCCATGCGCTGACAATGAAGGAAAGTGCCATTTTAACCCTAGTCTTATGGGGCGGCGCTGGCATGGCAGGGTTGCCAAAAATGGGGACGATATCATGAAGATCACAAAGCTGACGGTGTATCACATTGATCTGCCGCTTGAGCATCCGTATTGGTTATCCGGCGGCAGATTAAAATTTGAGGTGCTTGATGCCACCTTGGTCAAAATGGAAACAGATGAAGGTCTCGTCGGATGGGGTGAGGGCACACCATGGGGACACACCTATGTTCCTGCCCATGGGCCGGGTATTCGCGCAGGCATTGAAACAATGGCACAATTTGTTCTGGGGCTTGATCCGCGCTGTGTTCTTGATGTGGAAAGGGCGATGGATTTAGCCTTGCCGGGGCATCTTTATGCCAAATCGCCAATTGATCTGGCCTGCTGGGACATTGCCGGACAGGCCGCTGGCCTGCCAATTGCCGATTTGATGGGGGGTGGGTCGCGCACCCCA